>CAYYLA010000019.1:0-11884 GCA_964441785.1 uncultured Candidatus Cloacimonadota bacterium
GTTAGCCGCATTGGTTAATTCAAAAGCAATTTCCTATGCACTCATGGATTTACTGGTGATTCTTTCTGCAAAATCTGCAATCCTCTCCCAACTCCAACCAAGATTACATACACCACCAATTCCGGCATGTACCTCTCCATCACTGAGAAGAATCAGTACATCACCCTCTTTCAGATTCAATTTTGCTTCTTTTATGCGTTTTTCTTTTATTATATTAGTGTTGTAATTGATCTTCTGGATCTTTCCATAACGCAAAAACATTGCTGGTGGATTATCATATTCAACCAACGTTAATAAACCATTCTTCTGCATCTGTGCTACCGAAAAGGTACTGTATGCTAATTTGCGATACGAACAGGTAGGCAATGTCTCTGTTAAGGTTTCTACCACATCCTCTAACCCACATCCGCTGTTCAGCATTCCGGAGATTATGCGTGAAGTTAGAGTCGATAAAATATTGGCTTTAACACCACTCCCTAATCCATCGGAAAGTATCAAGGTATGCATGTCCTCAACCCGGTTCGAGATTATCGAATCCCCACACAACTCCTCACCGAATTTATTTAATTGAGAAATCCCGATATCGAAATATAGATCAGCAATCCTGCTATTCATAAATCTCGCTCTCTTCTTCTAATACCTTGATTAATTTTATCAACGTAGCTTTGGAATCGGCTGTTGTTTCACCTAATAGTGATGCTATTTCCTGTGCTACACTCATCTGCCGGTGTATTACTAATCGCGCTTTCTCTATTGTTTCATTTCGTAAATCTATAAGCTTCTGCTTACTGTAAACATGCGAGGTTATATCGACAAAGAAACAGGCCTGCAAATCATCTTCATCCATCAGCTTGAAGGTTACCAATCTCAAAACCTTACCCTTTGCTGGAACATGTTTGATAGAACCATGATATTTTGTTATATCTCTCTGGGGAAATACATTTAAGCCCAAAATATCATTTACATTTTTGCCAATTATTTTCTCATGTATTTTTATCTCAAATAACTGCAACAAAGCTCGGTTAAATTGCACTATATTAAGATCTTTATCTAATACTACCAATCCGTTGGGATCATTTTCTATTATCTTCTCTGCTCTAGTTTTCATCGTTATTTCCATTTATAGACATTTTCTCTATTATATCTTCCAGGTAGGATCTACATTGCACCGAATCATTAAACGTTGTTATCTCCTCATCAATCATCAAATTAAAACCCTCACTGCATCGCCCCATGCAAAAGGATGCTTTTAATAGGATTTTTTCTTCCAGATTATGTCTCTTTATCAAGGATTGTAAAAACGGTATCATCTCTTCTGATTGCCTGTGATGACAGCAACTTCCAGCACAAATCGTGATAGTCATCAGACCCTTCCTCCAACTTTAAGTTTGTGACATAAAACTGCCAAACTGGGATAAATGTTTACATTCTCAACTACTATATCATCACCAAGAGTTAACGATGTTGGTGTAAAATTCCAGATACCTTTAAATCGACTCTTTTTTAACAATTCTGCAACAGCCTCAGCATCCTCGGCCGGTGTACATAAGATCGTTATTTTGGCATTTAGTCTGGCTGCCAGATTTGGTAATTTCTCCAACGGTAGAACATTGATTCCATTAATTGTCTTTCCAATCTTCTCTGGATCCGTATCAAATGCTGCAACGATCTTGATTCCCGCCTTTGTGAATCCAGGATATCGTAATAAAGCAGCCCCAAGATTCCCTGCTACTACCAGAAATGCGTCGTTGGTATTATCCCAATTGAGAAATGTTCTGATTGCAATGATCAAAGCATCTACCTTGTGCCCCACTTTTGGTAAACCAGTTGCACCTGTCATTGCCAAATCTTTGCGTACCTGCGTATGATGCACCCCTGTATGTTTTGAAATCTCTGATGCAGAGGTATATTCTTCCTCTCTGCTTTTTAATAAGCTTAAAAATTGGATATAGCGGGGAAGACGCCGCAGTGCCAATTCCGATATATGTTCTTGTTTCATTGTCCCGCCTTTGATGGGAACAACGGGCTCATCAGCCCGTTATTCCCACATTATTACTGTTTATCTAAGCAGAGGGCTTTAAACTCTCTTTGTAGATTGTCTCTATTACATTATCTTTTGCTTCTACCGGTGCAAGACTGAGCAACAAGTCCAATGATGGAGTCTCTTTTGCCAGTTTAACCAGTTTATCGATATCGTTTTCACTGAATCCTTCATCTGTAAGCTTCGAGCCTACACCTACTTCCCGTAACCAATTCTCTATTTTAACTGCTACCATTTCTGCTTCTTCAGGTTTGCCTTCTAATGTTCCAGTTATTGGCTCATAGATGTATGACAGTGTTTCCGGACGTGTTTTATATATTGTCTTCACAACTGCAGGTAATATCATAGCTAATCCAAGACCATGTGAAAGATCAGGTTTTACCGCTGATAAAGGATGCTCCAACGCATGTGTGTAATGAAGTAATCCATTATCAAAAGCAATACCTGCTATGGCTGAAGCATAGGTTAAATAATAACGCGCTTCCAGATCACCAGGATTTTCTATAACCTTGGGAAGATAATCTACCACAAGTTTTATCGTTTCTCTCGCCATCATTATCGCATAAGGAGAAGCTATCTTGGTAGTGGCTGCCTCTGTAACATGATTGATAGCATCAATTGATACATAAAGTGTCTGATTTAATGGTAATTTTACCATTAAGGCAGGATCATCTATCGCATATAAAGGATAGATACAATCGTATGCTATCGCAGGTTTATATTCATCCTTTGTTACCGTTACAACAGCAAATCTATTCACCTCTGTTCCAGTCCCATGGGTTGTGTTTATTGCTATGATCGGCTTTGCCTTCTCTGGAGTAAATTTGAAGGTGTAGAGATCCTCAGTTGTGTATTCTGGATGCTCTAACATTATCGCTGCACTTTTTGCAACGTCGATAGGACTACCACCACCTATACCTATAACTGCTTCTGCACCATGATCCAAACCCATCTTAACAGCTTCATCTGTTGATGTATCGGTTGGATTCGGGGTTACTTTGTTGTAGAGGACATAGGATATATTGTTCGCATTTAACGCTGGTTCAATTACATCCCAGGCTCCCGTTTTGATATAAGCACTTTTACTCGATACTATCAATACCTTGCTGATTCCTCTCTTAACTAAATCCTGAGCAATATCATTGAATTTGTTGATTGCACCAACACCAAAATAATTGATTGTACGAGTTCTCATTTCAAAGACCTGATTAATGTCATTGTTAAATCTAACCATCATTCCTCCTTATTCGATAATCCACTATCGATATTTATGTGTCGATTAATCTGAGCTCAATTTACCTGTCAATTCTTTTTTCGATATTTCTCTATCGATATATAATTATTAATTAACTAATACCCATATATTCCAAGATATTAACCTCGTTTTATTTTTTTCCATTTAATTGCGATCTACCTTTCAATATATTACACACTAAAAAAACTTGCCTAATTTCTTTGTACTTTCGTATTTTTACGATAATTAAAAAAGGAGTGTGTTATGCTCGACCAAAGCTATGTAAAACTGTTAACAGACAGTATAAAAGAGAATTGGGATCTACCTGCTTTAAGCAACTACAAGGGTAATACAATAAAATATAGTGAATTGGCAGAGAAGATTAAGTTTATCCACTATTTATACAAAAAAACTGGCATCAAACCAGATGACAAGGTTGCCATTATAGGAAAAAACTCATCCAACTGGGGTATTGCTTATCTGGCAACCATTACATATCCTGCAGTTGTTGTTCCCATCCTACCTGATTTTAAACCCAATGATGTACACCACATAGTTAATCACTCCGAAGCTACCTTCTTATTTTCTTCAGAACAGATATTTGATAATCTTGATGAGAATAGTATGAACAACATAGAAGCAGTGATTTCTCTGGATAATTTTACTCCCTTATTTACACGAAAGAGAGCTATCGGTCTGGATATTGAAAAAGAACGAAATAGTTTTGCTACTAAAGAAAAGGTAAAAATCAATATTAAAGATTTCACGCTGCCTGATATAGCAAATGAAAAGTTGGCAGCCATCATCTATACCTCGGGAACAACGGGCTTTTCCAAAGGTGTAATGTTAAATCATAACAGCATTTCCGCAAATATAGTTTTTGCCCGTAGAAACATGCCATTAAAACCTGGTGATACAATTGTTTCATTCCTTCCTATTGCTCATGTATTCGGTTGTGCTTTCGAATTCCTCTTCCCCATCACCCGTGGATGTCATATCACCTTCCTCAATAAAATTCCATCGCCAAAAATCATTGTTAAAGCGTTCCAGGAAATACATCCCCGCCTGATTTTATCTGTACCACTGGTTATAGAAAAGATTTACCGTAAACAGTTAAAACCAGTAATCAGTAAGCCACACATGAAGATATTAATGAAACTGCCCTTAATTTCCAGCAAAATAAAGCAGAAAATAAATAACAAACTTACCGAAGTCTTCGGTGGTAACTTTATGGAAATCGTTATAGGGGGAGCAGCACTGAATAAAGAGGTAGAAGAATTTCTTCGCTCCATAAATTTCAGATACACTATTGGATATGGGATGACTGAATGTGGACCCCTGATAAGTTACACAAATTGGGAGAGATTCATAAAAGGATCAACAGGAAGGGTAGTTGATACCCTGCAGGTAAAAATCGATTCAGTAGATCCCTATAAAATTGTCGGAGAGATCATGGTAAAAGGTGACAATGTGATGATAGGTTATTACAAAAACAAAGATGCAACAAATGCTGCAATAACCAAAGACAAATGGCTTCGAACTGGTGATTTGGGTATAATTGACCAGGAAGACTCTATTTTCATCAAAGGTCGTTCAAAGAATATGATTTTGGGGGCGTCAGGTAAAAACATCTACCCGGAAGAACTGGAATCAAAATTGAACAATCTACCCTATGTCCAGGAATCGATAGTCATAGACCAACAGGGAAAGCTGATAGCTCTTGTTTATCCAGACATGGAAGCTGTAGATTCAAACAAAATCAGTGAGAAACATCTTAAATCCATACTGGAAGAGAACCGCAAAATCCTCAATGCAAATTTCCCACCCTATATGACAGTAAGTAAGATAAAAATATATGCCCAGGAATTTGAGAAAACCCCAAAACGCAGCATTAAACGCTATCTATATTACAGCAACCAGGAGTAAAAGTGATAACAATATCAGATCTATCAAAATCCTTTGGATCAACCAAAGCTGTTGATAATCTCAATCTTGAAATACAGAAAGGTGAACTGTTTGGTCTTCTTGGTCCCAATGGTGCTGGTAAAACTACAACACTCAACATTTTAAGCACCTATATCAAACCCGACACAGGCTCAATATTTATCAATGATATCGATATACTGAAATCACCCGATAAAATCAAATCCAACCTTGGTTTTATTCCCCAGGAGATATCATTATATGATGAACTCACCATTGATGAAAATCTCGATTTTTGGGGTAAGATATACAAAATGAGTGGGAAAAATTTGAAGATAAATAAAGAGAGAGTAATCAAACTGGTAGATCTCTGGGATCGAAGAAAAACACCGGTCTCAAAACTTTCCGGTGGTATGAAACGCAGAATCAACATAGCTGCAGGAATTTTACATAATCCTCAGCTCTTGTTCATGGATGAACCAACGGTTGGAGTCGATCCGCAATCAAGATTATTTATCTATTCGATGATAGAAGAATTGAGTAAT
Organism: uncultured Candidatus Cloacimonadota bacterium; assembly: GCA_964441785.1. Lineage (GTDB taxonomy): Bacteria > Cloacimonadota > Cloacimonadia > Cloacimonadales > TCS61 > CAYYLA01. The sequence goes on from CAYYLA010000019.1 coordinate 5,744, forward strand.
TCTGGTAAAACAATTATCTACACAACCCACTATATGGAAGAAGCAGAGCGACTCTGCTCCAGAATCGGCATCATAGATCTGGGTCACATTATAGCACTTGGATCAAAAGAAGAACTTATCGCCAAAATTAATGGTCATAACACCATAAATATCTATCTGGATAAACCATTTATTCCCAATTCCCAGCTGGATGATTTAACGATCAAAACTGATAAAAACAACAATACCAAACTAATCCTCGAATCCCTGCACCCGGGTAAAGATCTAAGTCGTCTTATAGGTGAAATCCAGTCATCCAATCTTGAAATATTGAACATAGAGTCATACAAAACAGGTCTGGAAGAGCTGTTTATAAAATTAACGGGAAGGGAGCTGAGAGAATGAACATTATTAATCTGATAAGAAAGGATATCATCCAACTCTCGAAAAGCCCTTCGGCTGTTCTATTAACCTTTGTAGTTCCAATGATTATCACCCTTATTTTTGGTGCCATTTTCGGTGGTTTCGGTGGAGAAGATGAAGGGATAAGTGATATCAGAGTACTTTGGACAGATCTGGATAACAGTGATTTCTCCGCCAAGGTTAAAACAGCATTGGACACACTGGACGAACTCACAATCTATGGATCATACAAAGATGGAGACACCTATCAACTATTTGATATGGAAACGATGGATCAGCTAATTAAAAAAGGACGATATAAAGTCGGTATTGTTGTTCCAGACTCTTTTGGTGTAAAGATAGAATCCGGTAAAGATGCAAAGCTCATCATCCACTATGATCCAAAATATTCAATTGAATATAACATAGTATCCGGCCTTATGCAGAAAACGTTGATGATGGAATTTCCCCAGATTATTTTCAATAAACTTGTGGGCTCAACAGAAGATTTTCTTGGGATTGAGGAATCAGATAAATTCTATGAAAGCATCAACAACGTTGTCGCTCAACACTTCCCGGAAGCAGAACCTGTAAATAAAGGTTCGATAATGAATTTTGAGATGCCAGATTCAATGAATTTTATGGAAAACCCCATTGATATAGAAAGTGTTGAGCTTCTGGGTAAAGAAGAAAAAAACACAATGTTTGTACAATATGTTGCCGGGATGGCAGTAATGTTCCTGCTGTTCTCCGTCACCTACGGCGGATCATCGCTATTGGAAGAGAAACATGCAGGAACCATTAAGCGCCTGCTCATAGCCCCTGTCAGCCGGGGTGAAATTCTCACAGCCAAGATGCTTTACATCTCGTTGCTTGGTCTTCTTCAGCTCATTGTGCTCTTCATTTTTGGTTGGATTGTTTTTGGATTAGACATCTTTAAAGACCTGCCTGCTCTTATCATAATGATAGTTTTTACTGCTGTTGCCGCCTCCTCACTAGGAATTTTTCTCGCATCTATCTGTAAAAATGAGCGACAGGTAAACAGTCTGGCAACCCTGGTTATTCTTGGGATGTCTGCTTTAGGTGGCAGCATGGTTCCAACCTTTGTAATGCCGTCCTACATCCGAACAATTGGTAAGTTCACCCTTAATCACTGGGCGATGCAAGGTTTTACCGGTATCTTCTGGAGAAATATGCATCTCGATGAGCTATGGCCTAATATTGCCGTTTTAGCTGTAATTGCAATAGTTTTTTCCTCTATTGCCATAATTATTTTCAATAAAAGGCTGATTGATTAAATGTCTGGATTCTTAAAAGCTCTATTAGCAATTGTTGTGCTAATTTGTGGTTTTTTGATTTATGCAGAATTTACTGCCCCTATTGGCATTCCCAATAGTGAAGCTATCGATACCTGGCCTGATCCTTATCAGGATACGACCTCGGTAAACCCAATCTCAATTCGTCTAAAAAAAGGCGATTTACTACTAAAACCCAAAGCATCCTACGATATCAGTGCCAAAATCCTCAGTAAACGACTCTATTTTAAAAACTGGGATGGAAAAATTTCGCCTTATGATCTCGCTTTAGGCTGGGGTGGATTAACTGATGATAAGTTAAAAAAAACGATCAAATACAACCAGTGGGGACGATTCTATTTCTTCAAGTACGATTATGATTCCCCCTATGATATGGATTATATCTCCAAACATTCCTCAAATTGTCATATCATTCCTGCCAACAACAATCTTCGTAACGTATTAAAGCGTTTGAAAAAAAACCAGCTGGTGCGATTAAAAGGATATCTGGTTTATGTTGATGGAACCTACAAGGGATATCCGGTACACTGGCATAGTAGTCTTACACGGACCGATACCGGAGATGGCGCTTGTGAAATAATCTATGTAACAGAAATTATTACCCAAAAGAAGGTTTATAAATAATGGAAACAATTACATTCGATTTGAATCAATTCTTAACAGCTATCTCTTTTGCATTGGATTTTGTTGAAATCGATCTGCTGGGAGCAACGCAGAATCATTCTCGAAGAGTAGCTTATGCCGCTATCCGATTTGCAGAAAAGCTTAATCTATCCAAAGATGAAAAAGCTGATTTAATCTCCTTTTCCATTCTCCATGATAATGGCCTCTGCGAAGAAGCATTATCAACAAAATTCCAATTCCAGAAACATAATCAGATGCAACGTATAGAAGGTTTTAAGGAACATTGTCGAATTGGGGAAGATAATATTGAAGACTATCCGTTTATTACATCTAATAAAAACATCATCCTTTATCATCATGAATTCTATAATGGAAATGGATTCCATCAGATAGCAGGTGATAAAATTCCACTTTTAGCACAACTAGTTGGTATGGCTGATTTTACAGATAATCTCTATCACATGGAAACAAATAATCGTAAACGGATCAAAGACTTCTTTTTAAATAACAAGAGTAGATATTTTGCTCCTGATCTGGTTGATGTAGCATTAGATGTTTCACGTCATAATAAATTCTGGTTGGACATGAAAGATCCTTTCATTAATTATGCGTTAAAAGAACACTATGTACCAAACTCACTTGATCTAACATGGAAAGAGATTTTCTCTATAACCAAAGTACTATCAAAAATTATTGATTCAAAATCCCGTTTTACAGGCCGCCATTCAAAGGGTTTGATGGAGAAGGCTGATTTAGCTGCTACTTTCTATAAATTCGATGAAGATACGCGTTACAAATTTCTGGTTGCTGCAAGTCTACATGACTTAGGTAAGCTGGCAATCCCAGGAGCTATATTGGATAAAAGGGGTGGTCTAACACCCGAAGAAATTGCCGTTATCCAATCCCACACCTACTATACCAAAATTGCCCTTAATCAAATTGATCACTTTTCTGAGATTAAAGAGTGGGCAGGTAATCACCATGAGAAACTGAATGGAAAGGGATATCCCGAAGGGATTGGCGCAGCTCAGATGGATTTCTATTCTCGATTAATGGCAGTTCTGGATATTTTTCAGGCTCTTTTCGAAGAACGACCCTACCGGGAAGGATTGTCCTATGATAAAATTGAAACCATTATGATGAAGATGGTTGCAGAAGAAAGCATCGATGGTGATATTGTTAGTGAATTATTACCATGGTTCAAAATTCAATTGGAGATGTAATTAATGGATAACCAATTACGTAAAAAATATGGCTATTGGGAAGGTGGTCTATCCATTTTCTTTAACATTATTCTCTTTCTATTGAAGTATTTCGTAGGTATCCAAACTAAATCTATCGCTCTTATCGCTGATGCCTGGCATACGTTATCAGACTCTTTTTCCTCTTTCATTCTACTCTTTGGATTTAAAATATCAAGTAAACCTGCAGATCAAAATCATCCCTATGGCCATGGAAGAGCAGAATTGATAGCATCGATAATTATTGGAACCATTCTTGCCGTTGTCGGATTAAATTTCTTAGTCGATTCCATAAAAAAGTTTGCAATAGGTGGTTCAGCAAATTTCAATTCTCTGGCAATATTGATAACGATAATATCAATTGCAGTCAAAGAAGGACTTGCTCAATTTGCATTTTTTGCCGCCAAAAAAGCTGATTCCCCATTAATCAAAGCTGACGGCTGGCATCATAGAAGTGATGCGTTATCCTCGGTGTTAGTATTAGTTGGGATTTTCCTGGGTAGTTACTTCTGGTGGATCGATAGTCTGATGGGTGTGTTGATATCATTCCTGTTATTTCACGCATCCTACGATATAATAAAAACCTCTGTTGATCCCTTATTGGGACAATCAGCGGACTCTGCTACCCGTGAAAAAATCATTAAAGCCAGTAGAGACCTCATAGACCAGGAGATCAACATCCACCATATCCACTGTCATAATTATGGTAATCACAAGGAGATAACCTTCCATATAATGCTTCCGGGTGATCTAACCCTGCGCGAAAGTCACAGAATTGCAGATAAAATAGAAACAATGATCAGAAAACAATTCAACATGGAAGCAACAATCCATGTTGATCCTTTTGAATAAAACAATGAAGCAGCAAACCAGAGCATATTTACTGGCATTAGCTACTGTTCTCCTCTGGTCTACTTCTGCCTCCGCATTCAAACTATCCTTAAATCATACAGATAATGTACACCTCCTCTTTTACTCCTCATTCACAGCAACTATCTTGATTGTTGTAATTAACCTGATAAGAAGGGCTGATTTCAGGAGATTTTATCGCACGAAAAAGGATATTCAATACACTATCCTACTTGGATTTCTAAACCCATTTCTATATTACATCATATTGTTTAAGGCATTTCAATTGTTACCAGCTCAACAAGCTCAACCCTTAAACTTTATCTGGCCATTGACAATTGTATTATTTTCTAATCTGATTCTCAAACAAAAACTCAGAATTACAACTATTACTGCCTTACTTATCAGCTTTCTGGGTGTAGTTGTAATCTCCACGAAAGGCAGTTTTAATTTTGGATCGCTAGACAATCCTCTCGGGGTTTTTCTAGCTCTATTCAGTTCAATCATCTGGGGATTATTTTTTGTGCTAAATCTAAAAGATAAACGTGATGGATTGATGAAACTGCAATATACCTTTGCAATGGGAACGTTCTTTTCTTTAATCTATTTAGTAATAACCCGAAATCCAATATTTGACACATTCTTCGGACTGCTGGGTGGTATCTATATTGGTACTTTTGAGATGGCATTGGCCTTTTTCTTCTGGTCCGAAGCCTTAAGATTATCAACCCATTCAGCTCAGGTTAGTAACCTGATATTCCTCACCCCTTTTATATCACTTATCTGTATTAATTTTATTGTTGGAGAACATGTCCAACCATCCGCTCTTATTGGATTGGGAATAATTATCCTCGGAATTCTAAGTCAGAGATTTTCAGAGATGTTGTACAAAAAATAGTAACCTGTATTTATCTGATAAAATAAAACTTTACATCATACTTTATTCTGTTAACCTTTGATTAAGGAGATTAAATTATGGGAACGCAGCAGTTGCTATTAATTTTGATAGGTGTTATTATTGTTGGAGTCGCAATCTCGGTTGGTATTATTGCTATGAATAACCAGGCAAAAACACAAAATCGACAGGCAATTATAAATGACATGCATTATGTAGCATCCCAGGCTGTCACATTCTATAAACTTCCAAATTCATTTGGTGGTGGTGATGGAGGTTGGGATAAAGATGCACTATTAGATTGGCAAATTTTACCATTAAACGAAGACGGTACACGTTATATAACTCAAAATGGTGAAATTGAAATTGTGGTAGAGGATGACGGACAAACGCTTCTTTTGACAGGCTATGGCTATGAAATGGGATTTGATGAAGAGAATGCTGTAAAAGCTCAACTTAATCTTCAGGGGGAATCCTCTGATCTGGATCTTGAATTTCTTAATTAAGGAGTAAGTATGGGTATGCAGCAAATATTGCTTATCACCCTTTCGGTAGTCATTGTTGGATTATCTATAGCAGTTGGTATCCACATGTTCAATTATCAGGCACGAAATAATAATCGTCAAAACATCATATCCGATATGCATTACATAGCCTCAGAAGCTATTGCACATTATAGAACACCAGCTGCCATGGGTGGTGGTGAAGGTGTCTGGGATGAAGAAATATTGTATAGCTGGATCATCATTCCAAAGAATAAAAATGGCAACCGTTTTGTTACTGAAAATGGTGAGATTCGATTAAGAGTAAATACCAGCGGCCAGAGAATCACACT
>CAYYLA010000019.1:11894-18911 GCA_964441785.1 uncultured Candidatus Cloacimonadota bacterium
GCTCAAATGTGTTCAAAAAGATGATATTAATGAGATTTTTACCCAATTATTGGATGCTTAATAAAGCTGACGAGATAGCTCAGGTTCTATCTAGTACAGGATTTGGAAATGAGATAGGATTTGATGAAGAGAAAGGGATAAAAGCCCGTCTTATACTTAAAGGGCCAAATGCAGATCCAAGGCTGAAACTACTGAATTAACAAAAAATCAATAATATTTAACAACCTTAAAGAGACATAACGTAATATATTGAATGATTATCGAAGAATAGATTCTACGATTCCTTTTCCTTGACATTTAGATTCCCAATTTTTTCTTGTGTTTATCGCTGAGCGTATATCTCTAAGTTATTCTTATAATATGAGATATCGCCGATAGGGTATATCAGGAAACAGATATGCCTCCCGTGATTGGAAAGGCGAGTTGCTTTTATAAGCAGGTCTTGCCATCCAAATAAAATCTTTTGGAGGGTTCATGAAAAAACTTTTAACAATTTTTATTGCTGTGTTAATCGCAATGTTAGCACTTACCGCTTGTAGCGAAAACGATGATGATTCATCAACAGGTCCTGTTGAAATTCTTGCGTACAACCTTGATCAGTTTATCCCAATGGATATTCTTGTTCCTCTCTTCACCGAAGAAGGCCAGGAAGATATCGAGGAAGATGGTATTGAAATTCGCGGACTTTTCTCAATTAATGTTATTGCTGAAGATGGTTGGAGTTGGAGATCAAGAGGTATGAGAGACCTTAAATGGGAAGAATTTGCCACAGGTTATCTTATCCCTGATAATGATGGAAAAATCTATATCGACGCCTTTGCAAGCCAGGGTATCAACACCTATAACGTAAAATATGCTCAGGATGTAGATGTTTACAGAACTGTTGAACTTATCAAACCTGATGAAACAGAAGGACAATATCAGCTTAGTGCAATGCCTACTGAACAGGTAGAAAATTATGACGCTGTTATGGAAGATGCAATTAAATTAACAAGTTTTATCCCTGCAGAAATCACTGCAGTTGACTCTGTGATGTTCACAGCAGCAGATGGTTGGGCTCAAACATACACAGCAGAAGAATTCAACGGTGGTTACTGGTTGGTTGATTCTCAAAAAACAATCTTCCCAGGTCTCGATTTACCAGGAAGCAAAAAGAAATTCAAATTATTACGTACATTAAAGGTTTGGGGACAGCAAGATACTGTTGATGAACCATTTGTAAGTAATTATTCAGAAACACCTGATTATGACTTCCAGTTCCCTGAAGATTTGAGTGATTATGATTCAATAGTCTGGGAAGGAAAATAGTGACAAAACTTTCGTTGTATTCATCACAGGATCTTTTATATATTGCTGTGATGAGTGCACTGGGTCTTGCAGTTAAACCAATTGTAACACCCTTAATACACATTGTATCAGCTCCCCTGATGATCCCTGGTGGATCATTAGCGGGAGGTTTTTATATGATGTGGCTTGTGTTAGCTGTTCTTATTGTTAAGAAACCAGGTACCGGAACATTAGTAGGTGTTGTTCAGGCAATTGTTATGATTTCCCTTGGTTATTTTGGTAGCCATGGGGCTGTTTCACTTATCAGCTATACCTTGCCAGGGTTAATTGCTGATTTTGCTGCGCTGGTTTTTCGAAAAGCTGATTCACCATTATCCCATGTTATGATCTGTTCTTCTGCCAATATAACCGGAGCACTTATTGTAACATTTCTTGTAATGCGCCTTGCTTTCCTGCCGATGATAATTTCGGTTGTAGCCGCTTCAGTATCCGGTATCATTGGTGGTATTCTTTCCTATTCTATCCTGAAAAAACTAAATAAATACAAATTAATTTGAGAGATTTTTATGAAAAAACTAATAATTTTATTGTCAATTATGGCAATATCAATTTCCCTTATTTCCATGGATATCATACAGATGGATAAAAATATTTCCGTTTCCCTGGATAAACTTAAAACCTATGATCAGGTTGAGTTTTCTACCCACCGTGTAAAAGATGGAGAAGAAAAAGATGATCTCTGGTCTGGTGTTCCATTAATGACACTGCTAACAGACCTGGGTATAGAGAATTACAGCATAATCAAGGTTATTGCAAATGACAATTATATGGTTCGCTATGAGGTTGGAGATATCAGTCCAGAGGATCCTGTTATTGCTATAAAACGTAATGGTAAAGATCTTACTGAAGAAACTGTTCGCCTGGTTGCCCCATCCCGACGTGATATGTTCTGGATCCAGAATATTGCAAAGATCCAAACAGAAGAACCTACAACCATGAGTCATCCTGAGGTTCTCTATAGAGCTGAGACCTTGATGGCAAATCTGACAATCCAAAACAATCCCAAACCATTTGTGGATGTTGATGGCTATTTTCTTCGTGATGTGATGAGTCAGGTATTCCCTTCATTAACCGGAGAATTCCTATTAATGGGTATTGATGGAGTAAGACATTTATTAAATTATAGCTCCTATCTCTCTGAAGCTGTACTTATCATTGACAACGATAGTTTTTATATGAAAAGTCCTCAAATGCCGGGTGGAATGTGGATTCAACAGATTGCCTATATCCAGCAGGATGATACTGCAATTATCTTTACTGGAACGGCAAAGAAGCTTGAGAACTTAGGTGAACATCTGCACTGGAATGAGATTCCGGAAACAATGAAAACCTATCACGGTGACAAAACCGGTGAGATTAACGCCAGAACACTATTGGATAATGACGACTTTTATGATCTGGAGAAGATTGAATGGTAAAAAGATATTTTGCTGTTATTTTCCTGATAATTGCCTGTAGTTTAATTGCCAATGAAACACCGTTTTTTTCTGGTAATATCGACAAAGCCACAGATGTGCCAAAAGGTAAATTATCCAATACATTATCAGACATTGGAGAATTTGATTATGCACTCCTCATTGGTGCTGACGGAACAGCTGCTTATATTCAGAAAAAAGCTTTTCCCTTACTCAAAATTAAAAAAAGTTGGGGCAAATGGAAGGTTAAGGCAAAGGATCTTCCCGAGGTATGTAACATTGTGAATCTTGCTGAGATCGCCTTATTCAAAAAAGATTCAAATTATGGATTAACGATCTGGGATAACAATCAAATTATGCCTGAGATCACACCATTTCAAGCAAGATTACTAGAGTTCGAACTTCTTGGAAAAAGCAGTAAAAATGATTATAAAGCTAGAAAATATAAAGAAAAAGATCAATACTATTCTACCTTGAAAACCGATTCGTTTTTGAGACTTCATGATCGTGGAATGGAAGAAGAATATCCTATTGAGAAATTATCAGTTAAAGATTTTTACTTTGCCTGCGATGACGACACCCTGGATCATATCTGGATCAATTATCCTGAGGATGATCTTGATCTACTCATAAATTCTATTCATCAAACCAAAAAACCAGTATGTGTTTTCCATGTTATAGGAATGACTGAAGAGCAATGGAATGAAACGATAAATAACACAGAGGATGTTGCCTTTTCCACATCCTCAAAACCCATAAGGCTCACCTATCCAGAGTCCAGTCCAACTACAGGAAATAATTTCAGAATGGCAGGAAAATTCTCTCAACTCTATTCATTACTTTCCAAAGCAGATAATGCATCCAAACTCTATTTGACGACATCTGAAACTACCAGTAGTACAGCAATGCGATCTGCATTGAATGAAGCGGAAAAAAATCAAACAGGTATTTTATTTGCCTGTTTGGAGATGGACCCAAATTTAAGAAAATCCAAACAGGATAATAGATTAAGAAATTTTGGTTATATTGTTGAATCTCTCATCAAAAAATGGGATGGACCAATTTATTTCATCGGTACACCCGACTACGAACTACCCTATTTTAAAGAGGATAAAGCAATAGATGATTTCTTTGGATTCTGGGATAAGATAAAATGAAAAAAATTATTATTGCACTTTTCATCCTCATTGCCTTACTTATTGGATTATCCATTATCTGGCAAAATCATCGTGGTGACTCAACTGAGTTGACGCTTATAGATGCGCACGGCAAAAGCATTGAGCTTTTGCTCAGTTCTTACCGGCAGACCTCTGTTGTAACAGCTAAAGGTGATACCCTGGCTGTCTGGTCAATTCCCGAATTGTTGGAAATTAACGGAATTATATTTAACAACGACCAAAAGATAACCATGTTTTCCAGCGATGGTGCCTCTATCGCATTAAATCATTCAGAAATTGAATCTGCTTATTTAATGCAGATAAACGATGTAGAGAAACCATTTTATAGATTGATTATTCCGCAGGATCCATTCCCCCAGCGCTGGTTGAAATATATTAATCTTATCACTTTAAATTAATGCTGAAAATAGACGATCTCTCCTTCAATTATTTTGATAAACCGCCAATTATAAAGGATCTATCCGAAATCTTTAAACCGGGTGATATCGTGGCGGTAAAGGGTCCAAGTGGATCAGGTAAAACAACATTATTATATCTGATTTGTGGTGTGATCCCGAACATTTTTAAAGGAGAAAAGCAAGGCAGGATTCTATATCGTGATATCGATTTAACCCCTTTTCGATTACAGGAAATATCACAGTATATCAGCATGTTAATGCAACAACCAGATTATCAACTCTTTTTCCCTTCAGTAGAGCAGGAATTGGCATTTGCTCCGGAGAATTTAAATGATAATCCCGAGGTGATAAAAGAGAAAATCAACTCAGCATTAAAACAACTATCTATAGAAGATCTGCGTCATGCTGAATCTCACAAACTTTCTTTTGGCCAGAAGAAAATGGTGGCATTAGCCTCCATTTTGACATTAGATCCAAAGATATATCTATTAGATGAGCCAACAGCAGGTTTATCCAACCAATATATCGAAATAATTTCCAAACTTGTAGATAAATTATCCCAGCAGGGTAAGATAGTCTTTATAGCTGACCATAATCCTCATCTTCTTGATAAAGCGAATAAATCGATCAATCTGGATTAATAAATGAATCAATATTTCGCTTTCACAAATTTCGGTTTTGCCTTTGATAAGAAAAAACTATTCGAAAATGTTACCATAGATTTAGATTTATCAAAAATAACACTTCTAAGTGGATTTAATGGATCAGGTAAAACCACGTTGTGCCGAATTTTATCTGGATTGAATAATGACTACAGTGGATCGGTAAAATTCTTCGACAGAGAATTGAAAGAGTTGAATATAATTGATATTTCGAAACAAATTGTATTCATCAAACAAGAACCAAGAGGCAACGTGATATTAACAACCCCGGATGAGGATTTACGTATCTGGCAAACAGCATTTCATTTAGCGGATAACGATATCTTTATCAAAGAAAGAGAAGCCGCTCTCGAGTCAACGTCAATGCTTGAGATGAAGAATACTCCGTTGTGGGAATTGAGCAATGGACAACTGAAGCGGGTTGGATTATCGGGGCTTTTATTGAATACCCAGAAATATTGGATTCTGGATGAACCGTTAACCGGATTGGATCAGAAGTTGATTGACCAATTTCTGCTCATGCTTGAAAAACATAAAGAAAACGGATGTGGAGCATTAATTGTTTCTCATCGAACAAATCATTTCAAAAAAATTATTGATATTGAATTAACAATAAAAAACAAAAAAATATTGGAAAAATCATGAAAAAAATATTAATTATAATCTTGGCATTGTTTGCATATCAGTTGTTTGCAGAAGAAGTAACAAATGAAAGCACCAAAGTCGATTCTTCATTGTCCACAGTAATTGATTCATCCAAAACGCCTAAAACACGGTATTACAAATTGGAAGGAATTCGAGTAATTGCTGAGAAACCCCAGGAATCGATAGGTAAAATCCACAGCAAGAAGATCTCAGAAGATATCTCAGTACCGGAATTTTCTGTAGGAGAATCTGTAGAGGACATCAATGGAATAGCCCTTTCCACCGGAGGAAAATCAGGTGCGAACATCAGTATAAGGGGATTTGGTGAGCGTGAAATCAAGATACTGATTGATGGACGACCAGTAAGTGGTGGTTATTTTGGTGAGGTGGATTTAAATACACTGCCAATGTCAGATGTATCCGACATTCAGGTGTTAAAAGGTCCGGTATCATCATTATATGGATCGGACACAATGGGTGGAGTAGTAAACATCATAACGCGAGCACCGGGCAATAAGCGAACCATTAAAATTGGATCAATGGCTAAAAGGAATAATACCAACAAATTCTGGTTATCAGCAGCACAACGGTTTGATATCTGGGATTTCTGGGTATATGCATCACGTTATAACACCGATGGTTTTATGCTCTCTGATGATTTTCAACCCACAGCTTTCGAAAATGGCAATATCAGAGACCACAACGCGATGGAGCAATATGATTTTCAGGCAAAATCAAACTGGGATATCAGAGATAACCACTCTATTGGTATCCGGGCAGGATATTCCTTTATGGAAACAAAGGAGATTACCTCCAGTATTTATGAATCCAATTATCGTCAGTTTACCGATTGGTTCAGATATCAGTTATCAGGTATTTCCTCCTGGCAGTTAAAAGAGAACCTCAATCTGGAGTCCAATATCTATTACGATCAATATGATGATACCTATGCAGAATACAGCGATCCAGATTATGAGAACATGTATATGACCTGGCCCTCTGATTTGATAAGCTGGACATTTGGTATTGATGAAAAAATGAATATAGATATCTCACCCAATTTGAAGTCCACTATTGGTTATCGATTTGAGAAACAATCATACAGTAGAAAGGATAACGGATCTTATTCATCCTGGACATCTAACAATATACTATTGCACAATGCCTTTATCCAGACAGAATACAAATGGAATGCCTTCAATATAACCGGTGGATTGGGAACATCACTCTTCAGTCCTAAGCATAAGGATGAGTGGATACATCATCTGGAACCATCATTAGGTGTATTCTATACATTACCAAATAAATGGATACTCTCGCTGGCAGGATCATTCAACACGAAATATCCAAGCATGCATCAACTCTTCAGTAG
>CAYYLA010000020.1:0-221 GCA_964441785.1 uncultured Candidatus Cloacimonadota bacterium
TATGTAGAAGTTGATGTGTAATTGGAGGATAAATGATTCACGATAGATCGAGAGTAAATGTAATTGAAATTGAAGATGTTCTGAAAAAAGCATACATGGAATATTCCATGAGCGTTATTGTCTCCAGAGCTCTTCCCGATAGCCGCGATGGCCTTAAACCATCACAGCGGAGAATACTTTATGCAATGCACGAGCTGAATCTGTCACCTGGAAAGGGATTC
>CAYYLA010000020.1:231-17968 GCA_964441785.1 uncultured Candidatus Cloacimonadota bacterium
TGAGCAGGTTATCTACCCAACACTGGTGAGAATGGCTCAACCCTGGAGTTTGAGATATATGCTCATTGATGGTCAGGGTAACTTTGGCTCTCAGGATGGTGATCCTCCTGCTGCCATGCGTTATACCGAAGCAAGATTACAGAAATGTTCCGTAGATTTGATGTCAGATCTGGATAAAGATACAGTTGATTTTCAGGGTAACTATGATGATACCAGAAAGGAACCGGTAGTTTTTCCTTCAAAATTTCCAAATCTATTGGTGAATGGATCTTCCGGTATCGCAGTAGGTATGGCAACAAATCTTGCTCCTCATAATATCAATGAGGTCTGTGACGGTATCATCGCTCAGGTTGATAACCCTGATATGGAGCCTTTGGAATTGTTAAATTATATCAAGGGTCCTGATTTTCCTACCGGTAGCTATATTATTGGAAAAGAAGGAATTAAAGATTATTTTATGACAGGTAAAGGCCGCGTTATCATGCGTGGTAAAGCCTCTATCGAAACAAAAAATAATGGTTCCGAATCCATTGTTGTTACTGAAATTCCTTATCAATTGAATAAAAATATTCTTATCAAGAAAATTGTCTCTCTTGTTAAGGAAAAACGTATTGAAGGTATAAGTGATCTCAGGGATGAATCCGGTCGTCAGGGTATGCGTCTTGTAGTTACGGTTAAACGCAATTATGAGGCAAGCTCAGTTCTCAACAAACTTTATAAATATTCACCATTACAATCTAGTTTCAGTATAAATAATAGAGCACTTGTAGGTGGAGTTCCTAAAGTACTCAATATGAAGGAAATGATTCAGAATTTCATCGATTTTCGCCATGAAGTTGTAATCAGGCGTACGCAGTTTGAACTAGATAATGCGGAGAAACGTCTTCATATTTTGGAGGGTTATCGTATTGCCCTTGATAATATTGATGAGATTATTGCAACCATAAAAGCTTCTGCAAATGTAACAGAAGCACGCGATAATCTCATGAGTAAATTCAAACTTTCTGAGATTCAGGCCAAAGCAATTTTGGATATGAGACTTCAGAAACTAACCGGTTTGGAACGAGAAAAAATTGACAATGAATATAATGAACTACTGGAAACAATTGAACGATTACGTGCTATCCTGGCTGATGTGAATTTGAGAATGGATATTATCAAAACAGAAGTTCTTGAAATAAAAGATAAATACAACGATCAGAGACGTTCCATAATTCTTAATGGTTCAGCTGATATTGGAACAGAAGATATGATAGCTGATGAGGAGATGGTTGTTACTATTTCACATCAGGGTTATATTAAACGTTTACCTATCGATACCTATAGAAAACAGGGACGAGGTGGTAAGGGATTGTCCGGTACTAATCTGAAGGATGAAGACTTTATAGAAAGTATTTTTGTGGCAACAACTCATGCTTATATCCTATTCTTTACCGACTTTGGTAAATGTCACTGGTTAAAAGTACATCAGATTCCAAAGGTAGGAAGGCTTGCCAGAGGTAAAGCGGTTGTAAACCTACTTCAACTAGAGAAGGATGAAAAGATTGAAGCCTTTGTAACAGTTAGAGATTTCGAACAACCATATTATGTGACTATGGTGACGAGAAATGGTATTGTAAAGAAATCAGAATTAACAGCCTTTAGTCGTCCTAGAATTAATGGTATCATTGCTATCAAACTCATTGATGGAGATCAGCTGATTGATGCAAAAATAACCGAAGGAAACAATGACATTATCCTGGCAACACGTCATGGTTATGCTAACAGATTTGCTGAAGATGATGTGCGCTCGATGGGAAGAAATTCTCAAGGAGTTAGAGGTATCAGCCTGCGTGAAGATGATCGGGTTGTGGCAATGGTTGTTGTTAAACGTGAAGGTACTCTTCTCGCCATAAGTGAAAATGGTTATGGAAAACGTTCTGAGATTTCCAGTTATAAGACCACAAAACGTGGATCAAAAGGTGTTATCACTCTGAAAACAACCACCAGGAATGGACCATTGATCTCATTGCTTGAGGTTGTTGATAATGATGATTTGATGATTGTTACCAAGGAGGGAATGATTATCAGACAAGCTGTAGAGCGCATTAATGTTATTGGGCGTAATACTCAGGGTGTAAAACTTATCGAGTTAAAAAAGGGTGATAAGGTTTATGATATTACCAGAATTATTGCAGAAGAAGAGGAAGAGGATTTCGATGAAGAGAATCCTGATGTAGAAGTTGTTGCTGATATTGATTCGGAAGATGAAGAAATTGCAGAAGATTCAATGGAAGAATCTGATGAAATCTCTACAGAAGAAGATGATACAGACGAATAGTTAAATGATTGATATAAAAGTCAGGTTATCTCACATTAATGTGGGATAACCTGTTTTTTCGCTTTAGTCCGTGTAAAGAAGGGGTTATTTATGAAACAATTTCTTATGCTTTTTACACTGCTATTTCTCATTGGATGTACAACATTATATCATCCCGTTCAATCTGAATCTGTGATGATATCCGAGAATTTTGCTGTGTTGCAGGAGGATGATTTTACTCTGGCTATTCAATACAAAATCTGGGATAAGGATCCTCAAGAGTTATCCGATTACTTCACCAGTTTTTATATATCTTTAAAGAACACAGGATCAGAACCATTGGAGATAAAAGAGTCGGACTTCTTCCTGGTTGATGCTGAAGGTGTTCAATATGATGCAGTAGATATTGATACTATTATGGATTTATTGATACCCGAAGAGATTTATTTTCAACAATTTTCAATAACTGAGTTAGCTGAGAATACAATCCTGGAAGAGTGGAGAGATGCAAGGAGTAATTTATTGAAATATGCTTTTAATTTTGGTAAGATTATCTCAAACAATCGCAAAGAAGGATATCTCTTCTTCCAGAAATTGTCACTAAAAAACCAACAATGTTCAATCTATTTCCGTGACAAAGAGATCACTTTCAGGAAGATGAATTGAACTATCTCGATTAAGGGAAGGTGATTCTAAACAGCTTCTTTATCTAAATGCTTCTAATCGTAATTCAGAAAAAGACAATAGCTGATTATTCAATTTAATATTGCTAACTCAGGTTAAACTAGATAAATACTGTTCAAGGTAATTGACAAATAATCAATTAAAATAAATATCGGAAAAAATTAAAAAATCAAAAGGAAAAATTATGTTAGATTTTGTAGGAAATAATAAACGTACTCATTTTGCTGATCAACTTTCAGTTGATTTGGTAGGTGAAGATGTCTTTGTAATGGGATGGGTACATCGTCGTAGAGATCTTGGTGGATTGATTTTCATCGATCTAAGAGATGTTTCCGGTTTGATCCAGATAGTATTCAATCCCGAAATGGAGGCGACTCATCAGAAAGCCGGACGTTTACGTAACGAATATGTGATTGGTGTAAAAGGGAAAGTTTCTGCGAGAGACGAGAAGAACATCAATAAATCAATAGTTACTGGAGCTATAGAAATAGTTGCTGAAGAGCTTTTAATTCTTAATGATTCCGAACCATTACCTGTACAGATTAATGAGAATATTCTGGCAGAAGAAAATCTTCGTTTGAAATATCGCTATCTTGATCTTAGAAGAGAGAAATTGAAAGATATTATTCTATTGAGACATCGTGCTGTATATGCAATCAGAGAGTTTTTGACGAAGAAGAGATTTTATGAAATTGAAACACCCATTTTAATGAAAAGTACTCCCGAAGGTGCGCGTGATTACCTTGTTCCAAGCCGTGTACATAAGGGTAAATTCTTTGCTCTTCCTCAATCACCACAAATCTATAAACAGCTTTTGATGATTTCTGGGTTTGATCGCTATTTCCAGATAGCTCGTTGCTTCCGTGATGAGGATTTGCGAGCCGATCGCCAACCGGAATTTACTCAATTAGATATGGAAATGAGCTTTGCTACCCAGGAAGAAATCTTTCAGATTATGGAAGAGATGTTCAAGTATGTTTATAAAAAAGTTATCGATATTGATCTTGAGATACCGTTCCCACGTCTTCGCTATCAGGAAGCAATGAATCGTTTTGGAATTGATAAACCTGATCTGCGTTTTGGAATGGAGTTAGTGGATGTAAGTGATGTGGTGAAGGAGAGCCAGTTTAAAGTTTTCTCTTCAGCATTGGAAAAGGGCGGTTCAGTACGCTGCGTTGTAGCAGAAGGTTGCGCTGATTATTCCCGTAAAAAGATAGATCAACTTACTGATATAGCCAAACATCTTGGTGCAAAAGGTTTGGCTTTTGTGAAAGTGGATGAGCATGGCTTATCAGCGGGGATTACTAAATTCTTATCTGATACTGAACAGAAACAGATTATTAGAAAAACAAAAGCTAAAACTGGTGATTTGATTCTCTTTGGTGCTGATTCTAATAAAATGGTTTTCAAAGTCCTTGCTGAAATCAGGAACCATTTTGGCCGCGAACTCAAACTTTATGATCCTGATGAATATAATTTTGTCTGGATAACAGATTTCCCTCTCTTCGAATATGATGAAGATGAAAATCGTTGGGAAACTGCTCATCACATGTTCACATTACCAAAAGAGGAGCATGTTCACTACTTTGATAATGAAGAAAATTGGGGTAAAATCGAAGGTCAGCTTTACGACCTGGTTTGCAATGGTGTTGAATTATCTTCCGGTAGTATTAGATGTCATAGATTAGATATTCAACGCAAAATCTTTGATGTACTTGGCTTCTCTGAAGAGGAATTACAGGATAAATTTGGCTTCTTCCTCAATGCTCTGAAATATGGTACACCTCCACATGGCGGAATTGCTCCCGGTATAGATCGTATGATTATGCAGATGGCTAAAACCGAATCCATCAGGGATGTGATTGCCTTCCCGAAAACACTTCAGGCTGCCGATTTGATGAGTGAATCTCCTGCCGAAGTAAGCCAGAAACAATTAGATGAATTGAACATTTTGCTGGATGATATCCTCGAAATGGACTAAATAATTAAGGGAGGAAGTGAATGTCGCTTCCTCCAATTTTATATTATGACAAAAAAGAAAATTGCTGTTCAAACCTTTGGTTGTAAGATCAATCAATATGAGACTGCCTGTATACTTGATACGTTTCTTGAAGCAGGTTATCAACGAGTCGATTTTAACCAGATCGCTGATGTTTACCTGATTAATTCCTGTACTGTTACCAATAGAACCGATTTTAAAAGTAGAAATGCACTTAGAAAAGCTCTAAAAGTTAAAGAAAAATATCCTCAAACTATCGTAATCATAACAGGTTGTTATGCGCAGATTAATATGGAGCAGATCAAAGAGATTGGTGATGTTGATTTGATTGTGGATAACAATAGTAAGGATAAAATTCTTCAATTTATTAAAACAAAAGATACCAATTTCAAGGATATTTTTTCCTATAAAGAATTTGCTGAATTATCGACTGATACGATGTTAGATCGCTCTCGGGCATTCCTGAAAATTCAGGATGGATGTGATTTTTTTTGTGCCTACTGCACTGTTCCTTTTGGCCGTGGAAAACCTCGATCACGTGATCCACAAAAGGTTATAGAACAGGTAAAATCTCTGGTTGAACATGGATTTCATGAGTTTGTTGTAGGTGGTGTTAATCTTGGATTATATGGACGTGATCTTGATCAAACTATCGATCTTGCACATCTGCTTAAATCTATGGAACAAATCAATGGAGTCGAGATTATCCGGCTTAGTTCCATTGAACCTCAACTTTTTACAGATTCTCTTCTAGATTATATTGAAGAATCCAACAAAATTGCACCTCATTTTCATATCCCACTTCAATCAGGTTGCGATACATTACTGAAATCTATGGGGCGTCATTATAACACAACCCAATTTAAAAACGTTGTTGAAAAACTTCGCAGTATCAAACCGGATGCAGCTTTTGGTTTTGATTTGATAGCAGGACTTCCCGGTGAAACGGAAGAATTATTTATTCAAACAAAAGATTTTTTATCCAATTTGGATTTTACTTATCTGCATGTTTTCACCTATTCAAGACGACCTGGAACCAGAGCTTATGATATGGCTGGGCAGGTTAAGGGTGATGTGATCAAACAGCGTGTAAATCAGCTTACTACGCTATCTCATGAAAAAACAGAGATCTATCTCAAGCGAATAATTGCAGAAAAAGTTCAGCTGAAAGGTGTTGTCGAAAAATCGAAGGATGGTTATTGGACAGCTCTTTCGGATCATTATGTAAGGGTTTATTGTTCAAGTAATGAGGTTGACATAAAAGGGGTATTTTGCTTTTCTCCCAAAAACACAATGTTTGATGGGATGGAGGTAGAGTTAATTGATCGAAGTTAAAGAATTATCCGTAGTTCTGGGGGATCATTTAATCTTGGATAAGATTAATCTTCGGATAAAACGAAACCATATTACAATTATCGTAGGACAAAGTGGTTGTGGCAAAAGTGTTTTGATGAAAACTATCGAGGCGCTGTTTTATCCAACCAGTGGAAATGTAGTTATTGATGGTGTTGATATCCATGAAGCTAACCGAAAACAACGCAAAGAGATACGTAGAGAAATGGCTATGCTTTTTCAAGGTTCTGCGCTTCTGGATTCCTTAACTGTTTATCAAAATGTTGCCCTTCCAATACGCGAACATAAACAAATTCCCAATGATGAAATGATGACGATGGTTCAGGAAAATCTTGCCATGGTTGGATTGGGCAATGTTTTGCATAAATATCCATCTGAGTTGAGCGGGGGAATGAAGAAAAGGGTCGCCATTGCACGGGCCATGGTTCTTAAACCAACCGTAATTATCTTTGATGAGCCGACAACGGGTTTGGATCCATTTACATCTAATGAGATTATTTCGCTGATTATGAAACTGTATAAAGAAAATAATATAACTCCCGTGATTGTTACGCATGATTTGAATCTAATCAATCGGTTAGATGGTCATATCATTATGCTGTCTGATAAAGAAAAGATTTTTGACGGAACTAATGCAGAGTTTAATCAATCCAATGATAGAAGAGTACTGGATTTTCTGGGAAAAGAGTAGGAGATTATGGAATTTTATAAAGATAGACGTGTTGTTGAGTTAAAGGTTGGATTATTTACCCTTATCGGGTTGTTAATACTGATTATTAGTTATTCCTGGTTTACTGAGTTTACAGAATCAAAAAAATATACTGAGATAAGTGTTAAATTTTCTAAAGCCAGCGGAGTGGAAATGGGTTCTCCCGTTACAATTCTGGGTATCAAAAAAGGACGCGTGAAGTCAATAGAACTGGATGCAACCGGAGTGAAGCTTGGATTGCAGGTGATATTGGATTTTCCTCTGGCCGAAGATTCACAATTCTTTATTGATGATACCGATCTCATGGGTGATGCAGAGATAGAGATACGTCCAGGAAGCTCATCTTCGCTATTGGATTATACTGCGTTGCAGATGGGTTCAGGGCAATTCGGGATGTCGATGATTTTTGCTGAGGTTAGCGATATGCTGGTAGATCTCAAGGAGATTCTTTCTCAGATCAATCAGGAGGATGGGCTTATTGCCTCCACCAAATCAGTATTGGATAGTTCTAAGGCTTTTATTACTAATGTGAATGTGGCCTATAAAGAGAGTGAGGATGATATTGTTCGGATAATTAATAATATTGAGACGATATCGGAAAATATTAGTAGCATGGTGAGCGAGAATAAAGATACTATCAATAAATCGGTGGAAGATTTGGCAGCATTGTTGGCGCAGACTGAGTTGGCTCTGGCGGAGATTGAGAGTACAACCTCAAAAGTCGGACGTATTGCTGATAATCTTAATGAAGGTGAAGGATCTGCTCAAAGCCTCATGAATGACAAGGAATTATATGAAAATCTGAAATCTTCTGCTGCGGAATTGGAGAATTTGTTAAGGGATGTAAAGTCTGATCCCAAGAAATATTTTAAATTCTCTGTTTTTTAAATCAAAGGAATTAGCATGAAAAAAATAATACTACTGATAATGATACTGATGATATCACTACATCTGTTTTCTTATAGTTATGGAAAGAATAAAATTCAGCGAGAGAAATTAAAATGGTCCAAGATAGAGACATTGCACTTTGATATCTATTTCAATGAAGGTGATGATGTATTTGGACAAATTATGGCTTTGCTGTCTGAAGAGGCATATTATCACATAAACAAAGATCTGAAGATCCCTATCCGTAACCGTGTTCCGCTGATTTTCTATAAATCGCATCAAGATTTTGAAACCACAAACATTATCTCTCCATTACTTAACGAAGGTGTTGGTGGCTTTACCGAGATAAGTAAAAACAGAGTAGCTGTACCTTTTGATGGGTCTTTTAAAAAGATGGAAGAGACTCTGGTTCATGAATTAACTCATGCCTATGTTAACGAGATAAACAGGAGTGGATCCAATCTTCTAAGTATCAGCAGATTACCTTTCTGGTTCAGTGAAGGCATGCCGGAATTTGAATCGGTGGGTGGTACGGATGTTTACAATAATATGTTCATTATTGATCTGGTTATGAACGACGGTATTGCAGATCTCAGTTATGTGGGCGGATATTATGCATATCGATTAGGTGAGGGGTTTCTGGTATATCTGGCTGAGGAATATGGTCGGGAATCTGTTGCAGATCTTTTTTATGCATTACGAATCTCTTCTACCTCGGATGAAGCCTTTGAGAGGGTGTTTGATCTACCTATGAAGGATGTTCAAACCCGATGGGAAACCTACCTGAAACGTAAATATTTCAGATATATCGAAGAATTTAAATTACCCTATGAAGTGTATGAACAGCTTACTGATCACGAAAAAGACGGATCAAACTATAACTATGCTCCCCGTTTTTCGCCGGATGGGAAAAAATATCTCTATTTCACTAATCGGAACATCAATAATGATATCTATCTGGGCAGCACATTCGGATTATCCAAAAATAAAGAGATAATATCGGGTGAATCTACCGGCAGATTTGAAGAATTTCATTTTCAAAAGAATAATATCAGCTGGTTCCCCGACAATAATCGCTTCGCCTTTGTCTCTAAAACGTCCTATGGTGATCATATCTATATCTACGATGTGCATAGTAAGGATCTTATCTACAAGTTTGGATTTCCACAATTTGATGCTATCTTTGAAATTGATGTCTCGCATGATGGCGAGCAGATTGTATTTGCAGGTCAAGATAGTTTAAAAACAGATCTCTATATTTTTAATATTGCTACTGAGAAATTGAGCAGGTTGACTGATGATTTTTATTATGATTCTCAACCTAGGTGGAGTCCAGACGATAGCAAAATAGCATTTACTTCAGAACGTGATTCGTTGGAAACAGCTCTACAACCACATGTTTTCAGTAACATGAAGCGTGATATTTATTACTATGATTTTGCTGAAGCAGCTTTTTATCAGGTAACTGATGATCAATTTAATAACGAATTTCCCATCTGGGATGCCGAAGGAGAACATCTGATATTTATCTCGGAACGCTCCTTTGCATCCAATTTTGAAACAATACATCTTAATTCCGGTAAACGAGCTAAAATAACTAATACCCTGGGTGGTGTTTTTACCGGTGATATGAATAATGATAACTCCAAGTTGATCTTTTCAGGTTTTTATCAGGGTGCCTGGGATATTTATCTGCTGGAAAATCCACTTCTGAATCTTGAATTTGCGGATTATCATTTACCTGTACAGGTTGATATTGATAATGATATGTTTATGCGATACAAACTGGATCGCTATAAATTGTTTGGGAAGCGGGAACGAAATTTCCCTCGTGAAGAACCATCTTTCGCTAGAAAATATCATACCCGAATCGATTTAAGAAATCAGACAGAACCCGATAGCCTGGGTAAAAAACCTGCAATTGATCCAGATGCGAAACCGGAGGATATAAAAGAACCAGAGATTTCAAGCTACAAAACAAAGTTCTATCTTGATACACTTTGGGGTGGGTTAGCTTATTCCAGCAGTGGTACCTATGCGCAAGTCCAGCTTGGGTTAAGTGATCTTATGGGAAATCACGGGATTGGACTGAATCTTGGGGTTTCTGGTGAAATCGAAAACTCCAATTTCCTCATCCAATATGTCTATCTTGCTAATAGAATTGATTATGGACTTGGTGTGTTCTATCTCAATGATGAGACGATTTATCAGATCAGTTACGTTAATTCCGATGATAATGATTATTTTCGAAAGCGTGAACGCGATTATGGCCTTTATGGTTTGATCAGTTACCCACTTAATAAATTCTGGCGTATCGAAGTTCAGAATATTTTCCGAATCGATGAGGTTAGACATGATTGGTGGAATGATAACAGTGGTGAATGGATCGAAGAGTTTTTACCTGATGATTTTCAGGATCAATTCGGGTTAAAGGAATTTGATGATGAAATGAATTGGGTGCCTCAGGTATCCTTTGTTCATGATAATGCTATCTATGGCTCAACAGGTCCTATGTTGGGTTGGAAGGGCGCTTTTATGGTCAATAGAACACTGTCCAATGAGAATAAAGGTTATAGCCTTATCTATGGAGATGTGAGGTCTTACACGTTTTTTGCCAAACGTTTTGCCTGGGCAAACCGGATATTTGGTGGTGCGTTGCTGGGTGATACTGATGATAAATTTGAGTTGGATTACTACAGCGGTATTAGAGGTTATGACGAAGATGATGAAGGTAGTAAAAAACTAATTGCCAGTACAGAATTTCGCTTTCCTATGATCGATAATCTTAACTTCGCTTTTCCATTCCCGTTATATTTCTATGGTATTCGAGGTAGTGCTTTTATCGATATCGGAGCTGTCTGGGATAATGAAAAAGATTTTGTATTCTACGAAGATGAAGTACTTCAGGATGTGAAAATGGGCGTTGGTTTTGGACCCAGAATCAATGTCGGATACTTTGTTGTTAAATTGGATGTGGCCTGGAATACAAATCTCTATAATGCCTCTAAGCCAACGTATTATATAAGTTTATCTCCTGATTTTTAGTGATTTCGGGTAATCTATTGTATTTTGATAGAAAAGGGGTTTTACAAAGACAAGGAGACTAGCGTAAATGTAGGTTAAAATCCTGTTAAAACAAAAGGATAAAGAACTCCAGATCTTTAATCATTTGATTTGTATCCGGCAATTCCATAGAAGTAGAAATCCAATAAATCTCTAACCATATCAGAGATAGAATTATAGAACTGTATCATTTCTTGGTCATGAGCTATTGATACAACGGTTTTAAGAAAATATAAAATCTTGGCAGCTGAGAAATCGCTGTTTATGTCACCATTTAATTGTGCTTTCCTGATAAATTCAACAAACATCTGATTAATATATTCGATTTTTTTCTGGCATTCGATATCAGAATCAGGGGTTTTTTGTGATAATTCAATAGCATGCTTTTTACCCATATGGGTATGATGACCAACTCTGAATTGAATGTAATTTTCTACTTTCTCATGAAAGGGTAAATCAGCATTTAGAATGGTTGAACATTTATCAATATAACTATCCAAATCTTCAAGCCAATAGGATTTTAGAAGATCATATTTATTTTTAAAGTATTTATAAAAAGTAACTCTGCTTGTTGAAGCAGCATCACAGATATCAGTAATTGATGTTTGACAATAACCCTTAGAATTAAAAAGTACTTTTGCATTAAATATAATTTTACTTCGTATATTATTATCCATATCATTTACCTCATGGAAATCAATTGAATGTACGATTATGTGTCAATAGAATTTACAAATTAGTTTACAGAATCAATAAATTTTTAAATTTAAAACAGTAACAACAAGAAAAACAATAAGTTAGGCGTTTACATAATTGAAACAAACAGATTAACAAAAATTCGACATAAAATATAGATAACTTATTCTTTGACAATAATTTAGCGCACCATGAAATTGTCTCTGTGGTTAGAAAAAAAAGAAGGAGTAAATTATGAAACAGAAAATCACAGCAATGCTATTGATTATACTATTGATAAGCAGTATGATTGTATCTGGGATAGAACGAGAACTTTATCCACCCGAATTTCTTGGATTTGAAGTAATCGATCTTAATACAGTTAATTTGTTCTGGGGGGCACCTTCTGTACCTGTTACTTTTAGTGAAGATTTTGAGTCAGGATTACCGGAAAACTGGATTTTTATTGATAATGATGGAGATGGTTATAACTGGCAATTGCATTCATCTGGATATGAAAGTACAGGTTCTGTTTACAGTACATCGGGGGGAGAAGAATATTTAACCCCTGATAATTGGATGATAACACCAGAATTAGTGCCAAGTTATCAAAGTCAATTAACATTTCAGGTTAAAGCTTTAAATCCTGAATTAGCAGGTGAACATTACAGTGTTAAACTCTCGATGAATGGTAGTGAACTCAGTCAATTTTCAGAGATTTTATATGAGGATACATTGACCGATACGCTATGGCATGAAGTAACAATAGACCTTTGGAATTATGATGGTATTTGTGCATATATCGGATGGAATCATGCTGATGTAAGTGGCATGGGAGGTTTTTTAATTGATGATATTGAAGTTACTAATCCATATGAAGTATTGAATCGGGAGCTTCTTGGTTACAACATATATAGAAATGGTTCATTTGCAGGTGATTCAGAAAGCACAAATTTTCAGGACATCGGATTAGATGATGGTAGCTATGAATATTATGTAACTGCAGTATATGATGATGGAGAATCAGAACCTTCTAACACTGTTGAATTAACAATATGTACAGAGCTGTTTGATGAAAGTTTTGAAAATGGTATACCTGATAATTGGACTGTTATAAATGCTGATAACTCTTATCAACAATGGCATGCTTCTACATTGGAAGCTCATTCAGGATTATATTCTGCTAATTGCCAGCCATTTAATCAGAATGATGATTGGTTGATTACTCCACCATTAATTATATCTGATGATTCGATTGATGAGATATCGTTCTATATTAGAACTTACAGTGATGAATTTGCAGACAGTTGGGAAATCAAAGTTTCCACTACATCACCCGAAGTATGGATGTTCGAAGATTTGTTGGATACTGGAGATGGTTATTTGGGGGTATTTGAACAAAGAATTTACAATCTGGATGACTATGATGGAGAAACAATTTATGTAGGAATTCATTATACTGGTTATCAGGGATATGGGATTTATGTCGATGATTTTATGTTACCAGAAATATACATCCCTGCCAATGATATCGCTGTGAAATCATTATCTGGACCTGAATTAGTGAAAGTAAACAACGAAGTGACCTATGATGTTACACTTCAGAATTGTGGTACTTATCCTCAAATGGACTATTCAATTATTTTAAGAAATATTGATGGTGAAACGTTGACAAGTATTCCAGGCGAATTTCTGATTCCGGGACAGGAATCTGTGGTTCAATTATCTTGGATACCTACAGAATTAAGCACTAATGGACTAATCGCATCTGCGGATTATGCTTTGGATGAGAACAATTACAATAATATCAGCCCGATTATGCCTGTATCAGTACAACCCGAGGAATACAGTTTTGTTAATCTGGGACAAGAACCAACCTATTCAGAGGATATTCCTTTTAATATAATGTGGCACAATAATTTGAGTGAGACGATCTATATGAGTGAAGAATTGGAGGCTTTAAACGTAAACTCTGGCACAATAGAGGGGATTGCTTTCCATTATACTTTTGAAGTAGAAGTTCCAGGGATATCCATAAGATTATGGATAGGTGAAACAGAGCAGACTAATTTATCAAATGGATGGATTAATGCCGAAGAACTCAATGAAGTTAGTGCATCTGTTATAAATTTCTGGCAAGGTGAGGACCATACGGTAACAATCAATTTTGATGAACCCTATCAATACAATGGTGGGAATCTGGTTATCATGGCCAATAAAGTATGGGAAAATCAAATTCATTGTGGAATGAATTTCTATTATTTCACAGAAACACCGCAATATCCAGATAGAACCATTGCATTTGTTTCTGATGATGTTATGTTTGATCCATATAATCCTCCTGCTGAAGGGATTGGTTTCAGTTATGCCAGAATACCTAATACTACATTTATTCTGGGAGAAACTATACCTGTTTTACCACCAGATAATCTTTCTGTTATGGTTGTAGATACGGATGCAATTCTCAGCTGGGAAGAACCATCTGCAGCATGCGATGGATATAATATTTATCGCAATAATGTGCAGATTAATAGTAATGATGTCTCTTCAACAAATTATATTGATGCAGGTTTGAATTCAGGAGTCTATACCTATTATATCACATCAATTTATGATGATGTTGAATCCGCTCCATCAAATAGAGTAACTATTGAGATTGAAGGAACATCAGCAGACGAAATGAATCCTATGGTAACATGCCTTGATAAAGCGTATCCTAATCCCTTTAATCCTATTACAAACATCAAATATAGTCTTGGTAATAGGCAAAATGTCAGATTAGAAATTTTCGATGTTAGGGGCCGAAAAATACGTACCTTAATAAATGAAAAACAAAACAGTGGAATATACTCAATTGACTGGAATGGCAGAGATGATTATGGTAATCAGGTTGCTTCCGGTATATATTTCTTGGCTATGAAGACCAAAGATTATAGCAGAAAAGCTAAAATTATGCTGTTAAAATAATATGCTATGAAAAAGGGAACAGTAATTAGCTGTTCCCTTTAATCTTTTATCTTTTATCTTTAACCTTTAATTTTTGATCTTAGATTTTCAATCTTAATCTTTTCCCTTCTTGTCCGCCAATCTTTTAGGCGGATTCTATATTCTGCTCTCTGTTATCCCCTTCAGGGAAAGATCATATTGCGGTCATTGCAATCCTATGGTTTCACAGGTTCAACCATAGGCTAAAGTCAACCCCGTTGGGGTATAAAATTTGGGTAATGAGATTATCTGTAATTTTCATGATTTTTGCTTTCTGATTTTATGATTTTCAATCTTTAATCCTTTATCTTTAACCTTTATTCTTCAGCCTTTCACCTTATTTTAACTCTATTCATCACGCAGGCTAACTACCGGATTGGCAAAAGCACATCGAATTACAAAAAAACTGGTTGTAAGAATGGATACAAGAACAACCAGAATAGCTGCCAGGAAAAATATCATTGGATTTATCTCAACCTTATAAGCATAATTGCTGAGCCATTTAGTGGCAAAATAATAACTCAATGGCCAGGCAAGGAGATTTGCCGCCAGAATGATCTGTATGAACTCGTCTAAAAGAGTCTTTATCATTATTGAATTAGAGGCACCCAACACTTTTCGGATTCCAATCTCTTTTTTGCGTTTGGATGTTGTAAAAACTGTAAGCCCCAAAAGACCAAGGCAGGCTATGAATACAGCAATACCAGAAAAAGTGGATATTATGTTGAGTGATCGCTGATCCTCTTTGTAGGATTGAGTTATTCTTTCATCCAGAAATCTATAGAGAAAAGGAAATTCAGGATAGAATTTGTTCCAGATTGATTCTACTCCGTTGATAACTTCATTCATTTGATTGGGATCATAACGTATAGAGATCTCTCTAAACATGGTTGGCCAGTAAAACAACAGTAATGAATTTAAACGATTGTGCACGGGCCTGTCGATAAAATCTTTCACAACCCCGACGATCTCCGGTGATTTGGAATCAATTCCAATATTGTAGGAATGACCAATAACATCAGCAGGATCAGAGAATCCTAACGCTTTAACGAGGGTCTCATTAGCCAGAGCCACAGAACCAGGTTCACGTGTAGTGTAATTATCCAGAGAACTTCCCGCTACCAGATCGATGTCATAGAGATTCAGAAAATCAAGATCAATCATCTTAGTCTGGATAAATACTGTTTCGTATTCTTTATGAGGATCGCGATGTAGATCTGTACCAAGACCTGAAAAAGCCATAGGAGCTCCAAAGCAGATCGAACAATTATCAACCCCGGGAATCGTTTTTATCTCGGACTTCATAGTCTTCCACTTATCGCCTATCCTGAAAGGAGTTTTAAGCATCAGTACATTCTCTCTATTATAACCCATATCATAGGATTTCATGAATTTTATCTGATTATGAATATTGAATGCTATGATGATTAAGGCAATGGAAGCAGAATATTGAAAAAAGACTAGAAATTTGCGGAGCGATGCCGAATGTTTTTTGCGATGGCAAATACCTTTAAGATTATTTACAGGTTGATGTGAAATAAGAACAAAGGCAGGATAGATGCCTGCTAAAAGCCCGATGATGATAGTTGAAAGAAATATGATGATTATGAAAAATGGCTTTGCCAATTGCTCGTACATAATTGCTGTTCCGGTTAGATGATTAAAATAGGGTTTCAAAAATTCTATCCCGGACAAGGCAACAAGCAGGGCGATAAAAACCATGATTAATGATTCACAGAGGAATTGCAATATCAGAGATTTTCTGTCAGCTCCAAACACCTTTTTTATACCTATTTCTTTTGCTCGGAATACCGAACCGGCTGTTGAAAGATTTACGAAATTTATACAGGCCAGTATAATTATCAGCAGGGCAATCAACCCGAGAGTTATCAGGTATTTTATTGAGATATTGCTACGAATTTCATCATCAAAATGTGAGTATAAATGGATCTCTTTTATAGGTTGAAGATCAACCTCAAGAGAAACCCCTGTGTATAGTGGAACAATATCATCAAGAAACGTACCCATGTTTGATTCCAGCGAAACTATATCGCTACCTTCTTCAAGAAGAAGATAGGTGTAAGAGCCGAATGTTGCACCCCATTGATTGATATAATTAGCTTCATCTCTCTGATTCAAGACTTCATAATTTATCAGAATGCTGAAAGTAAAATGGGAATTAACCGGTACATCCTCAATTACACCGGTAACCTCCAAATCAACAAGATTATCAAGATTTATTATTTCACCAACAGGATTGATATCTCCAAAAAACTTTTTTGCCTCCGATGCTGTAAAAACGATAGAATTTTTCTGCTCTAACATGTGTGAGACAGAACCGGAGACTGTCTCATAAGTGAAAATACTCATAAATTCCGGATCAGCAAAAATTACATCCTCCTGATAAAACTTTTTGTCCTTCCAGCTTAGTAAGTCTTTGCCGGAAAAATATACCCGCGAAGCTTCTTTAATTTCAGGATATTTATCTTTTATAGTTGGAGCAGCGAGTCCGGGAGTTTGAGTATGAACAGATCGAATTTCGTTGCTTGTGTACACGAAATTTAACCGAGAGAGTTCATCTTTGTTTTTGTGATAATTATCATAAGTTACATTCTGATATATAAATAATCCCACCAGAAGACAGGCTGCTAAACCCAAAGCTAGTCCAAAAATGTTTATGATTGTAAATGTCTTGTTTTTCATTATGTTACGCAGTGATATTTTAAATAGATATCCAAACATAATCCCCCCAGATTATTTTTTGAAATCAAATATGATTTACTTATGAATGCTGTGCTAAAATTCATTCACTATTTATGTGATGAAAAGCAAAGATTGTTCCAAATTAAAAAGCCGATATAAGCGTATAACTGGTCTTCCAGAAGAAGAAAAATGTGCGAATTTGAGAATTTATTGTACGTAAATGTACAGCGGAGAATATTTAAAAAATGAGGAACTTATAAAATGAATAATGAATAATGAATAATGAAATCCGCCTAAAAGACTGGCGGACAAGAATGGAAGATGGAATGATGAATAATGCACTGCCGCGTTCTGCAGAGATTGGATTTTCCACTAAGTT
>CAYYLA010000021.1:0-17891 GCA_964441785.1 uncultured Candidatus Cloacimonadota bacterium
TGTAACAGAGAATATTGCGCTTGTACGAATTTTTGGGATGTTTCATCCTGCTCTATTTTTGATAATATCAATCAGTATGGGAATTGTAATGGTTTTTGGTGGGGAATATACGATACTCCAGGAAATCACCATGGGAGAATTTATCGCATTCTTCAGTTATCTGGGAATGTTTGTCTGGCCCATGATTGCCATCGGTTGGTTCGTAAATCTCTATCAGCGGGGACGGGCTTCAATGATTCGTCTCAACTCTATTTTTGATGTAGAACCGGAGATTGTTGATGAGAATGTTAACAAAAACATCAATGATCTCAAAGGTGATATCCAATTTAGTAATCTTTCCTACAGATACAACGAGGAATCAGCACTCATATTTGATGATATATCATTTGAGCTTAAAGCAGGAAAAACACTTGCTGTGGTGGGAAGAACCGGATGTGGTAAAACAACTATTATTGATCTGTTGACCAGGCTGTATAACCCACCCAGGGATTCTATTTTCATTGATGGGCACGAAATCTACTCTATCCCATTAGATGTCTTGCGTGACAAAATTGTCACAGTTCCACAGGATATTTTTCTGTTCTCTACCTCAATCTTGGATAACATACGATTAGGGCGACCGGAAGCTACTCGCGAAGAGGTTGAGAGTGCGGCGAAAAGTGCTCAGGTTTATGATGACATAATGGGATTCAGTAATGGATTTGACACAGTAATCGGGGAACGTGGTGTAACACTTTCGGGAGGTCAGAAGCAACGTTTGGCTATTGCCAGAGCGTTATTATCAAATCCCTCTATCTTAATTCTGGATGATTCATTATCTGCGGTAGATACGAAAACCGAAAAAGAGATTCTTGAAAATCTGCTTGAACTTCGACGTAATCGTACAACCATTATAATAGCCCACAGGATCTCATCGTTACAACATGCAGATCATATTATAGTTATTGATGATAAACGGATAAGTGAAAGTGGTTCACATGCAGAATTACTTGAGAATGGTCAGCTATATCATGATCTATTTGAGAAGCAGAAAATTGAAGAGAAACTTACATCAGAGGATGGTTGGGATTAATATATGAGACATGGAAATATTGGTAGTGTAGATGATGTAACAACAAAGATTTATGATAAGGATTTGTTTGGAAAACTAATCAAATATCTAAAACCTTATTGGTTGCTGGTGTTGGTCTCGTTTATTCTTTTGATGTTAATTGCAGCGGCACAACTGGCAATTCCATATATAACAAAATTAGCTGTTGATAATGTTATTCTGGCCGATAATACAATGATAACATTTGATAATGTTGTACAGTTAGAGGATTTCGAGAATAATTATCCAAAGATAAAGGGTGAGACCTATCAATACAATAACCGGAGTTTCTTTATCTATCCCTCTAAGAGTTCATCCTATATCGAAAAAGAGAAGATGGATTATTTTAAAACCTTCAGGAAGATAACAGAAAAAGCTATTATAATTGATAAAAGCAGTAGTAATATGGCATTACTTTCTGGACAACCGATGTGGCAACTGAACAAGAATGAGGTTGTTGTTTCGGTAAATTACTTAAATGAATTAGTAGATAAAGGCAAACTGACCAAGAGTCAACTTAGGAATTTGCGTTATAGAGATTTCCATAAGCTATTGTTTTTTGGCGGTATTTTCTTAGCAATAGTGCTTTTACAGTTTATTTTTACCTATTTCCAGGTCTATTCAATAAATTATGCAGCTCAGCATGCGATGTATGATTTAAGACGCGATGTTTTCAGTCGGGTAGTTCGGATGCCTCTTTCCTTTTTTGATAAGAATCCGATAGGACGATTAGTTACACGTGTAACCAATGATGTCCGTACACTTGATGAGATGCTTAGTGCTGGTTTAATTCAGTTGATTCAGGATCTGTTAATCATGGTTGGTATTTTGGTTATGATGCTGGTTTTAAACTGGAAATTGGCTTTAGTATCTTATGCTGTATTGCCAATTTTAACGGTGCTTTTACTATTGTTTAAGAGTAAAACCAGGGTAGCCTATCGTTCTGTGAGGAAGAAACTTGCTGCTATAAATGCAACCCTGTCAGAAGATATTTCCGGGATAAAGATAATCCAGTTATTTAAACAGACCAAGCGTAAAATAGCTGATTTTTCTAAGATCAATAATGAGTATTATGGTGCTTCCATAAAGCAGATGAAAATTTTTGCAACCTTTAGACCCATGATTCATTCTCTGCGCAGAATATCGGTAGCATTGATATTATGGTTTGGATTAGGCGAGGTTTTGAAGGGCAATATTACCCTTGGAATTTTCATGGCATTTACAAGTTATATGGATAGATTCTTCGAACCCATAGATCATCTCAGTGAGAAATTCAATATCTTACAGGCTGCTATGGCAGGAGCTGAACGTATTTTTGATTTAATGGAGAAGCCAACAGATAATTACAGGTTAGAAAACCACAGTGAAACAAGCTATAAAGGTGAGATAGAATTTAAAAATGTCTGGCTTAAATATGGAGAAGGAGATTATGTTTTAAAGGATATCTCTTTTACTGTAAAACCGGGAGAGAAAATTGCTCTTGTTGGCCATACTGGATCAGGTAAAACTTCTATTATCAGCCTATTGGCGGGATTGTATCCTTATCAGAAGGGATCAATACTTATTGATGGAAAACCTTTAGAAAGTTACTCCCTCAATGAACTTCGACAGAATATTGGCATTGTTCAGCAGGATGTATTTCTTTTCTCTGGAACTATTCGTGAGAATATCGTATTGAATAATGAATCTATACCCTCTGATGAGCTGGAGAAGGTTGCTAACTATGTAAATGTTCATGATTTTATTACCTCATTACCACAAAAATACGATGATCCTGTTATGGAACGTGGGGCTACATTCTCTGTTGGTCAAAGGCAACTTATAGCATTTGCCAGGGTACTTGCTTACAATCCATCAATTTTTGTATTGGATGAAGCTACATCTAATATCGATACAGAAACAGAGATACTCATTCAGGATGCATTGAAGAAATTAATGAAAGAGCGGACCTCGATAATTATTGCACATCGTCTATCTACAATCCAAAATGTTGATAGAATAATTGTTCTTCATAATGGTGAGATCAGGGAATTCGGTACCCACAATGAGTTATTGGATAAAAAAGGATTGTACTATGATCTTTACCGATTACAATATACATAATTATTTTATAAATCAGGTTGCATTTTTCATTAAAAGATTAGGTTTTTAGTAAGAAAAAAGGACAAGAGATTCAAAATCAGGATTTCTAGGTGGGGGTAGATATCAAAAATAGAGTTACAGGTGCATTAATAATAATCGCAGCAGCGATTTTGTGGGGGTTTGACGGCGTTGTTCTAACACCCAGGTTATTTAATCTTAATACGGGTTTTGTTGTTTTAATGCTTCATTTATTGCCATTTGTTTTGATGCAATTTGTGCTTTTTAAGCAATGGAAACATATAAAAGAGTTTTCAACAAAAGATATTGCGAATCTTTTACTTATAGCTTTGATGGGTGGAGCTCTGGGTACATTAGCAATTGTTAAAGCACTTTTCCTGGTAAATTTCCAACATCTATCAATCGTTGTATTACTTCAAAAACTACAACCGATATTTGCTATTGTTTTAGCCCATATTATATTGAAAGAGAACGTTAAAAAGGGCTTCTTACCCTGGGCAGTTGTGGCTATAATTGGCAGCTATTTTCTTACGTTCGGGTTTCATCTGCCACATATCAGTCAAACAGACAGACTGTGGGAAGCAGCTCTCTGGGCTGTTATCGCTGCTTTTGCTTTTGGAAGTTCAACGGTTTTCAGTAAAAGAGCTTTAAAGAAATATAGTTTTTATACAGTGAATTTCTACAGATTCGGCTTTGCCAGTTTATTGTTACTTATTTATGTTGGATATCTTGGTTCTCTGACGGAGATTACAAATGTTACTCCTCAAAATTGGTTCTTCTTTATTATTATTGCACTTACAACTGGTTCTGGAGCTATCTTCCTCTATTACTATGGTTTAAAAAAAGTGACTGCCAGTGTCTCAACTATCTGCGAATTATTTTTCCCAATTTCAGCTATTGTATTTGATTA
Source organism: uncultured Candidatus Cloacimonadota bacterium (assembly GCA_964441785.1). Classification (GTDB taxonomy): domain Bacteria; phylum Cloacimonadota; class Cloacimonadia; order Cloacimonadales; family TCS61; genus CAYYLA01. The sequence continues at coordinate 4,101 of CAYYLA010000021.1, forward strand.
TTTGATAAACAAACAGTCATTATCTCTTATCCAATGGATTAGTGCTGCTGTAATGACTTTTGCAATCGTTAAAATTAGTATATCGAGAAAAATCGGAAGGTGATATGAAAAAATCTATTATTGTTGTTTTATTATTAACATTTGTAATAACTCTATTCGCTGTTGAACAAGATGGAGTTGAATCCAAAAATAATCAGATTGAAGACCATAGTGTTTTTAATGATTTGGAAAATGAATATCTACTTGCAAAAATTTTCTTTACCAATCAAGATAAAAAAGACTATAAGAAGCTTAAGAGTGATAAGCAAAAATGGAATTTTCTAAAGGGTTTCTGGGCAGAAAATGATCCTAATCCGGTAACTGATGAGAATGAATTGATTACAGTACTGGAAGCACGTATCGCATATTGTAACAAACACTATAGTCATTTCAGACCAGGTTGGAAATCTGATCGAGGTCGCATTCTTATCAGGCATGGTGCACCTTATGATATGCTGCAGGGACGTTCTGATATTCTCGGAAAACATGGAGAAAAAGATTACCAGATTTGGAAATACAGGATCGATAATAATATGACTTTTATATTCTTTGATCTGCAAACCCATGGTGATTATCGTCTGATTTATAGTGATAATGATGAAAAAGAGAGCTCATATCCCGATTGGTACGATTATCTCGGGGATAGTTTTGATGCAAATTTACTCTATTAGTTGAATAAAAATTTAAGTATAATATTTGGAGGACTTGATGAACAAAAAATTTATGATTGGATGTCTCGCTTTTGTGGTTGTTATATTGATTGTTGTTATTATTGCAATATCTTATGGTGTAAAAAATTATAATCAGATGGTTACTATGGATGAATCAGTTAAAGAAAAATGGAGTCAGGTAGAGAATCAATATCAGAGACGATATGATTTGATTCCTAATCTTGTTTCAACTGTTAAAGGTTATGCAGAACATGAACAGGAAACATTCCAATTAGTTACAGAAGCTCGTGCAAAAGCTGGTGGGACCTTCAATATTTCTGAAGATGTGTTGAATAATCCGGCCATGTTTGAAAAGTTCCAGCAAGCTCAAAGTTCTCTTGGAGGTGCTCTTCAACGTTTGATGGTGGTTATGGAAAAATATCCCGAACTTAAAGCAAATCAGAACTTTATGGCACTTCAGGATCAATTGGAAGGGACAGAAAATAGAATAGCTGTTGAAAGAAAGCGATTCAATGAGACAGCTAAGCAGTACAATGTCTTCATCAAACAATTCCCAAGGAAACTGTTGGCAGATGCTTTTGGCTTTAATGAAAAGCAATATTTCAAATCAGCAGAAGCAGCTGAAACGGCCCCCAAAGTAGAGTTTTAACGGAGCAAAAATGAGTAAAATTAAGCTTAATGATGCAGAATTTAAACGCATCGATCTTGCTGTGAAAGAAGCTGAAAGCAAAACCTCTGGAGAAATTGCCACTGCAATGATAAAAGAGAGTTATGACTATGCCTCATCTGAACTGCTTTTTTCCATAATTGGAGGTTTCATCTATTTTGTTGTCATGTTATTCTTTATTGGTGATATCCAAGGTTGGTTGCAGAGTATTTTATGGGATTATAGTATAAATCATCTAGTCCTTTTTTATGGTGTTTCTACGTTTGTTATTATTGGATTACTATACATAATCAGTAATAGCGATTTTATTGATCGTTTGATTGTACCCAAGTCTGTTATGAAGGAAAAGGTACATCATCGTGCTGTCAGACATTTTGTTGAATCCGGTGTTTCACGAACAAAGGATAGAACCGGAATATTAATTTTTATCTCTTTATTGGAACATAGGGTAGAGATTTTGGCTGATAGCGGGATTAATCAACATATCAAACCAGAAAAATGGCAGGGTTTGGTTGATAAGATAATTATTGGGATCAAAAAAGGGGATGTGGTAGATAATCTTGTTGAAACAATCGGTGAATGTGGGAATATGCTGGTGGAATATTTTCCTATTCAACCAGATGATGTAAATGAATTGTCCGATAAGATAGAGATTCTGGAGCGATAATGAAGAAGTTTATAATAATTTTTATAATAACATTTCTTGTATTCAATCTTTCTGCACTTAAAATACCAGCGTTGAAGGGACGTGTAAATGATTATGCCAATGTGCTTATCTCAACAGAAGAGGAGGCCTTGGAACGACTTCTTAAGAAGGAAGAAGAAAAAACATCATCTCAGTACGCTTTACTTATTATTCCCGGTTTGGAAGGAGAAAATCTGGAGGACTATTCGCTGCGTGTGGCTGAACAATGGGGGATAGGTCAGAAAGATCGTGATAACGGTGTGTTACTTCTTATCGCAATGAAAGAGAAACAACTTCGCATTGAGGTTGGATATGGTTTGGAATCGATCATTACCGATGTTAAAAGTGGCTACATTATTCGCTCACTTATTGTCCCGGAATTTAAGAAGAATAATTATTTTCAGGGGATTGCAATGGGTTTATCGGCAATAACCGGTTTAGTATCTAATGAGTATGAAATTTCCCCTGAAGAATTAGCTCAATATAAAAAGAAAGAACAAAGAGGAAAACGCTCAGAATTCCCGGTGAGTCTTATTTTTATGTTGATTATTGTTATTGGTAATCTGGGTCGACGTAGACGTGGTGGATTATTGCCATTATTACTTTTCGGGAGTTCTCTAGGTGGTAGAAGTAGTGGCCGTAGTGGTTTTGGTGGTGGCGGCTTTGGTGGATTCTCTGGAGGCGGTGGAGGATTCGGCGGAGGCGGTGCTTCTGGTGGCTGGTAACGAGTAGATAAACTTTTTCTTAAATTATATAAAAAAAAATAGAGGATAAAGCAAGGGGGTACTTTATCCTCTTTATTGCGCAAGGAGATGTTGTACTGAAGAGCAGTACATTACATTTGGGTCATACCATGATGACGGTTTTTTTTACTGAAGTAAATTTTACTGAAGTAAAGGAGATGCGCCTAGGGGATGACGCACTTTTTTGCAGAGAGATTTTAAAGCAATTATCTATTTTTTTCATTTTTCTATCCTCTAAAATTAATTACAAACTATTATACAAAATGATTGTTAAGTAGTGATAAATTTAGAATGAAGTAAGATATAAAGACTCAGACAAATAAGAAATAAGAGGCTGATTTGTTGGATAGGATTTTATCTAAGAATTATGAGAATAATGATTTAAAGGTTGGTTGTATTTGGCAAAGGTTTTAAAAATATCCAATATTTATAGCTCGGCAAACAAACCCAGGGTGTCTAAACAATAATGAGATTCAATCTCAATTTTATATTGACAGATAATATTGAGATTGAATTTTCAGTTCAGAATATTTGAGGGAGAGAATAATGAAGAAGTATGATCAGGTATTTGAAGAATATTTGCGATCAAGGTCATTAAAACTGACGCGACCCAGGAGAATAATTGTCGATGCTGTATTTAATAATCATGACCATTTTGATGTGGATACTTTATATGATTTTATCAGAAAAGAGACCAGTGATGTATCGAGAGCAACGATTTATCGTACAATTCCGTTGTTAATTGAAGCAGGCCTTGTAAAGCAATCTCTCAGATGTCAAGCCAAGGATCAATATGAGCATACTTATGGTCATAAGCATCATCTTCATCTATTATGTATTGAATGTGGGGAAATAATTGAAGCGGAGAGCGATGCAGTTGAAAAGCTTCTTAACAAAATAGCCAGGAAACAGGGTTTCAAGATAAGAGATTATGAACTTGGTGCGAAAGGTATTTGTAGTAAATGTTTAAAAAATAAACGTAATCAGGAAACATAATGAAAGAATATACAATTGCTTTAACAGGTAATCCAAATTGTGGTAAAACAACACTTTTCAATGCCTTAACCGGGGCTAAACAAACAGTAGGAAATTGGCCGGGAGTTACTGTAGAACGCATAGAAGGAAAATTCAAATCCGGTGAGCGGAACTATACAATAATCGATCTACCTGGTATTTACTCCTTTTCTGCATATTCAATTGATGAAAAAGTATCACGGGAATTTATTCTGACCCAGAAGCCGGATTTGGTAATAAACATCATTGATGCATCCAACATTGAGCGAACCATGTATCTTACGACTCAGTTGCTGGAGATGAGAATACCGGTTATTGTCGCATTGAATATGATGGATGTAGCAAAACAGCAGAAGATTAGGATAGAAGTAGAGCATCTTGCAACCCATCTGGATTGTCCGGTGATACCTATTATTGCAGCCAAAAAGCAGGGGATAGAACAGCTTATCGAAGCCATCGATAATAATGTTGATAGACATCAAGTTCCAAACACACAGGTGCATTATGATTCTGTTGTAGAGGATGCTATATTGCGATTAATTCCCCAGACAGAAGATATTGCAGAAGAGAGAAGTGTAGATTCTCGTTGGTTAAGTATTAAATTACTGGAAGGTGATCCTCTTGCCTTTAAGATGAGCCAGGGTAGGTTTGATGAATTTATCGAATCCGAAGGGCAGAGAATTAAGCGCCATACTCATAATGAAATGGATATTGTAATTGCTGATGGTCGATATGGATTTATTCATGGTTTGACAAAGGATGTTGTACATAGGGATTTTGAGTTTCGGAAAAATGTCTCTGATTTTATTGATAAGTTTGTGTTAAATCGTTTTCTCAGTATACCAATTTTCTTCTTTGTTATGTATTTGGTTTTTACTTTAACAATAAAAATAGGATCCCCTTTTATAGATTTTTTTGATGCACTTTCCGGGACGATTTTTGTCGATGGTTTTTCTGAACTATTACATTTATTCCATGCACCATCCTGGATAATTGTTTTCCTGGCTCAAGGAATTGGTGGGGGTATTCAAACAATCTCAACCTTTATTCCTCCGGTATTTTTTATGTTTCTTTCTCTTTCAATTCTGGAAGATTCTGGATATATGAGCAGAGCGGCCTTTGTGATGGATAAATTCATGCGTGTTATTGGGCTTCCCGGTAAAGCATTCATACCAATGCTGGTTGGATTTGGTTGTAATGTTCCCGCGATTTTGGCAACACGAACCTTAGAAAATCGGAAAGACAGACTTTTGACAATTCTCATTAATCCATTTATGTCCTGTGGTGCCAGATTGCCTGTTTATGCACTTTTTGCCTCTACGTTTTTCGGTAAGGATGGGGGTAAGATAATTTTCGCTCTCTATATGAGTGGTATTGCTCTTGCGATTTTTTCGGGACTACTCTTCAAACGAACAATTTTTAAGGGCGAGACTTCTACGTTTGTTATGGAATTGCCACCCTATCATATTCCAACCTTTAATGGCATAATGATGCATACCTGGCAACGATTGAAAGAATTTGTGATTCGTGCTGGTCAGATTATTATTCTCTTTATTGTGATTTTAACATTTTTAAGCTCTCTTGGAGTTGATGGTTCCATTGATAAGGCAAATCTCAATGATTCCGTTTTGAGTCATATTGGGAAAAAGATAACACCCGTTTTGCAGCCTATAGGTATAGAGCAGGATAATTGGCCTGCTACGGTTGGTTTGATAACAGGGATTTTTGCTAAAGAAACAGTGGTGGGAACTCTCAATTCGCTCTACGCCAACGAGGTTGTGGAAGAAGAGGATGAATCATTACATTTCTGGGATGATATTGCTTCAGCTTTTGCTCTGATACCGGAAGGATTTAGACCGTCAGAGGATGAAGAGATTGATCAGGGCTTTAAAAGTGTAATCTATGCAAAATTCAAGGGTAAAAATAATGCCTTTGCCTACCTCTTATTTGTTTTGATTTATATGCCATGCGTAGGTGTTGTGGCTGCTATATATCGTGAGGTTGGGGCACGTTGGGCAACCTTCTCAGTTCTTTACCTGACTATTTTGGCCTGGATTGTTGCCACGATCTATTATCAAATCTCCATTTTCCATTTACAACCAGGTTCTTCTTCCTCTTTGATAGCGTTAGCTTTGGGTATCCTGATAGTGGTTTATGCAATTCTTAAGGTTATTGGGAAGCAGACAAAATTTGATTAACTGGATTGAATTTTCACAGATTTAAGAGATAGGTATAGGCTCAGTTGTTAACTGACCTTTATATTTTCCCTATTTTATTGCAAAATAGTGAGATAAAAAATCCCAAACACACCATTAAACGGTGTTAAATAAACGTGGCATTTCTCCTTCTTTGGATTCCCTGGAGAAAATAATTATGACGGGCTTGTGAATAAAACCTTCAAGATTAGAAAAAGTATCAAGCTCTTTCCTGTAAATAGCAGCATAGAACCACATGCTATCCTCATTTATATTATGCACTATTGTAACCTAATGTTTACCATAATAATGAGGGAATATATTAGGATTATGGAGTATGAGCCAGATCATAAAACTAATAATTTCATAACAGGCACAACAAGCATAAGTTCCTCTGCCTATTATAAGCAATAATTTACCTATTATCTATAAAATAGAAATTTTAAAAGTATTATAATGCTTATTATAAAAATATATTTGGATTTTATCTTAAACAGTATTATATTGCTTATAAGGGTTGTTTAGGTTGCTTAGGAGGTAATTTATGGCTTATAAAGAAGATTTTAGATTAGCCTCAAGTGAACAGATCGAGCGTGCTTTATGTAAGCGCTTAGAAGAAGTAAGGCTCTCACAGAATATTACACAGTCACAAATGGCTGATGAGGCTATGGTGTCTCTTAGAACTATTGGGCGTATGGCTAAAGGTGAGGGAATATCCCTCGATACTTTCATTAGGTTACTCAAGGTTCTTGATCTGGAAGACAGACTGGCTTTACTTATACCTGAACCCATGATAGAACCAATGGTTGTTGTTTCAGAAAAACCTGTTAATCGAAAACGGGCACGGCCCTCTACAAAAAAAACAACTTTCGGCTCATGGGTCTGGGGTGATGAGAAATAAGATATGAGCATTAATGCAAGAATTATGCTGTGGGGTACATCCATCGGTGCTGTATCATGGCTTGATGAAAAAAATGTAGCTGTGTTTCAATATGATCCTGATTTTGTACACAGCAATATAGAGCTTTCGCCCATCACCATGCCGTTAAAGACAAGTCCCTACACTTTTCCGTCCCTTAATCCAGTTACCTTCAAGGGTCTTCCTGGTTTATTGGCAGATTCTTTGCCCGATATGTTTGGCAATGCTGTGATAGATGCCTGGCTGGCTTCACAGGGTAGAACACCCGATAGTTTTAATCCGGTTGAACGATTATGCTATACGGGGAAACGTGGTATGGGAGCTCTGGAATTCAAACCTGCTATAAAGGGTCCTGCAGGGGAATCAAGATTGCTGGAAATTGATAATCTAGTTGATCTTGCTAATCAGATTCTGGAATCGAGAGAGGGATTGTCTGGTTATTTAACTTCATTGGATGATAGAAGACCGATAGAGGATATTCTAAGGGTCGGGACATCGGCTGGTGGGGGAAGGGCAAAAGCAATTTTGGCCTGGAATCCCAGTAACGGTCGATTCAAATCTGGTCAGGTAAATCCTGGTAAGGGCTATGAGCATTGGATTATGAAATTTGATGGTGTAAATTCAGGACCAACTACAACATTGATGGAATCAGCTGGATACGGTAATATCGAATATGCTTACTATTTAATGGCAAAAGAAATCGGGATTGAGATGTCTGAATGTAGAATTCATCATGAAGGAGGACGGAATCATTTCATGACTAAACGGTTTGATCGTACCGTAACAGGTGACAAAATTCATATGCAAACATTAGGTGGTATGGCTCATTTTGATTATAGATTACCGGCCATTTACTCTTACGAACAGGCAATTCATGTTTGCCGGAAATTAAAATTACAGCATTCTGATATTCAGCAGCTGGTTTTGCGTTGTATTTTCAATGTTATTGGATGCAACAATGATGATCATGTGAAAAATATATCATTTCTTATGGACCGGAGAGGGCGATGGAATCTTTCGCCAGCTTACGATTTAACCTATGCCTGGAATCCAAAGGGGATGTGGACAAATCAGCATCAGATGAGTGTGAATGGTAAACGGAAAAATATTTCTCGGGATGATCTTTATACCCTGGCTCGCTTTGCTGATATTAAAATTAAACAGGTGGATTCCATGATAAATAGGGTATTGGATGTTTTTGAACAATGGAAATTCTTTGCGAAAAAAGCAGGTGTTAGTTCTTATGTTGCCAACATGATTGCAGGGGCTTTAGTTACAAATTTATAAACTATTTACCAACACAAAAGTTAGCAAAAATATCGGAGAGAATATCCTCAGTGGTAATGCGACCTATGATCTCTTCCAAAGCTGAACTGGCTTCTTTCAAATCAAAGGCGGTATATTCAAATCCCATTTCCATGTCGATTGATTCAATTGCCTTATCCAATGATTGTACTGCTTTGTTGACAGCAGCTATCTGGCGGGTATTACTGAGAATACCAGAATGAAGCTCTTCGTCAGAGATTTCAATATCATTGAGGATTTTATGTTTAAGATTCTTCAATCCTTCTTCGGCAACAGTTGAACAGATTATATATCCACTGCTTTGATATGCTGAAATCCTTTCTTCTGAATGAAGGTCTCTTTTGTTTAGTACTTTGATGATTTTGTTTTCATCCACATATTGACACAATCGTCTAAAATCGTCTTTTCCTTCATTACCATCGCAAATATATAGCACCCGATTGGATTCTTTGATAACATCATAGGAGCGTTTCATCCCAATTTGTTCAACTTGATCCTCAGTTTCTCTGATACCTGCTGTATCAAACAAACGTAACATATATCCTTTTACTGAGATTACTTCCTCAAGATAATCACGAGTGGTTCCGGGAATCGGAGTTACGATAGCTCGCTCCGTTTCCAGTAATCGATTAAATATGCTGGACTTTCCAACATTGGGAGCTCCAACCAGACTGATTTTGTAACCTTCTTTAAGTATGATTCCCTCATCACCGGTTGCAGCAAGTTTCTTAAGATCTTGTTGTAATTGTTGCAAATTATTCTTAAGCTTATCCATATCAAGCTCAGTCAAACCCTGTTCCAGGAAATCGATCTCCAATTCCAATCTGACGCGATAGGATTTGAGTTTTTCCAGATAGTCCCCGATGCGGTTGAATAAACTGCCTTCCAACTGTTCAATTGCAGCACGGTGTGAACGTCGGGTTTGTGCATTTAGAAGATCGCCTACAGCTTCGGCACGAGTCAGATCTAATTTGTTATTGAAAAATGCTCTTTCTGTAAATTCACCTGGCTCTGCCAGACGCGCTTTTCTGAGAAGGAGCTCCAGTATTTGATTACTGATAAAGGGGTTACCATGACAGGAAATTTCAACCACATCCTCGCCAGTATAACTGTGGGGATTCCTGAAAAGCGATATGCAAACCTCGTCTATGAGCCTTGTCTCATCATAAATTTTGCCGAAAAGTATACGATTTCCGGGGGATTTATTGATGCTTTTTTTCCCTTTAAAATAACTGTCTACAACATTAATGGCATCTTTACCACTAACGCGGATAACGGCGATACCGCTGACTCCGGGAGGGGTTGATAATGCACAGATTGTATCGTTTTTATATTCCATCAGGATTGTAGAATGTTCTGGATTTCTCCGAGAATTTGATTTGCTGTGAGTCCTACCCGTTCTTTCAGCTCATTCACTGTGCCAAAGGTAACAAATTCATCAGGGATTCCCCAATTATAAACCTTTGTTTTGCTGTTGGAAAGGTATGTTTTGATGGATTGACCGAATCCTCCAACTACACTGCCATCTTCAATTGTAAATATATAATCAGCTTTATCCATAATCCTGTTGAGGAATTCAATATCCAAAGGTTTACTAAAACGTGCATTAACCAACCAAATCTTTTTACGAGGATTGCTTTCATGCAGTTTTTGATGGATAATTTGGGCATCAAGGAATGCTTTACCAATACCGATGATAGCGATTTTCTTCCCCTCTTCGCGTACTTCAAATTTACCGATTTCAATAGGTTGAAGTTCTCGATCACATACAAGAGCAGATCCGCGAGGGTAGCGAATTGCAATAGGTCCTTCATTATATTTTGCTGCAAAATCCATCATCTGCTCGAGTTCACGTGCGCTATGAGGAGCCATTACGATAAGTCCGGGAATAAGATTAAGATAAGACATATCAAAAACACCGTGATGTGTTGCTCCATCTTCGCCAACCAATCCTGCTCTATCCAAGCAGAATACTACCGGTAGTTTTTGAAGAGCAATATCGTGAATTACCTGATCGTAAGCACGTTGGAGGAAGGTTGAGTAGATAGCAATAAAGGGTTTCATGCCCTGGGTTGCTAAACCTCCGGAAAAGGTGACAGCATGTTGCTCGGCAATACCCACATCAAAGAAACGTTCAGGAAATTTCTTGGCGTAATCTTTCAATCCCGTTCCATCAGTCATTGCTGCTGTTATAGCAATAATTTTATTATTCTTCTGGGCGATTTTACAGAGATGATCACCAAAGACTTTGGAATAGGAAAGTCCCTTTTTGACAACACATTTTCCTGTTTCAATCTCATAGGGACCCAGTCCATGAAATTTGGAAGCATCACCTTCGGCAAAGTTATATCCTTTTCCCTTTTTAGTAACCGTGTGGATTAAAACCGGACCGATAATATTGCGATTAACTTTATGTAGAATTTCAACCATACGCCCTATATCGTGTCCGTCTACCGGGCCAACATATTTAAATCCAAAATCTTCAAAGATAACATTGGGTACGAAAAAATTAATTAGATTCTCTTCGAATTTCTGGGCACCTGATATCAAGCGTCTACGAAAACGATTAGGGAAATGATGAAAGAGATCCCAGATTTTCTTCTTGATTGCATTGTAAGATCTACTCACCAAAATATCGGCGAGGTATCGTTGCAGTGCACCTACATTCTTAGAAATAGACATGTTATTATCATTGAGGATTACGATCATATTTTTTTGTAGATGCCCGACATGATTCAATCCTTCAAAAGCGATACCACCAGTAAGAGCTCCATCACCGATAACGGCAATGGTTCTACCTTTTTCCTTTTTGATATCTTTGGCTGCAGTGATTCCGATAGCTGCAGAGATCGAGGTGCTGCTGTGTCCAACACCAAAGGCATCATATTTGCTTTCAAAAATATTATTAAATCCACTGATTCCATCCAGTTGACGGAGGGTCTCAAACTGTTCATTGCGTTCAGTCAAGATTTTCCAGGCATAGGATTGATGTCCAACATCCCAGATAACTCTGTCTGTTAAAGGATCAAAAACCTTCAGTAATGCGATGGTTATGTCTGTGGCTCCTAAACTTGGGGCAACATGTCCACCATTTTTTGCTGTTACTTCAATTATACGTTTGCGTACATCAACAGCAAGTTGCTGCAATTGTTCTATTGTTAATCTATGAAGATCCTTCGGTGTCTTTATTTTCTCCAGCATTTCCATCCCCTCTATATCTGACCTATTCAGACAAAGTGATTTTACTTGTCAAAAAAAATCACAAGATTTGATTCTCAATCCACCCCAGAAGTTGTTCTTTGCCACTTTTCTTCAATGATGAAAAGGGCATCATTGATATATCCTTTGCCTGTAATCCTTCTTTGAGTTTCTTCAACGTACCGGGTATTTTGGATTTCGCAATTTTGTCTGATTTTGTTGCTACAATGGCGAACGGGATATTATTATTACGCAACATCTCAACCATCATCATATCTTTTGGATCAGCTTTATGACGGATATCCACTAACAGTAATACCCCTTTTAACTGTTCCCTGAACTTAAAGAAATCTTCCAGCATAAGACGCCATTTATTGCGCTCAATTTTACTTACCTTGGCATAACCATATCCAGGTAGATCAACAAAGTTAACAAAACCTTCCAAATCCTCATTATGTTTAAATCGGATCTCAAAGAAGTTTAAGAGTTTGGTTTTCCCTGGAGTAGAGCTAATTTTGGCAATGGCCTTACGGTTTAAAACCGTATTTATTAATGATGATTTTCCAACATTGGATTTTCCTGCAAAAGCAATATCTCGATATGCAGATGCAGGGAAATCAGCTGGTTTTACTGCACTTTTAATAAACTTAGATTCAACTATTCTGATCATTATTGCTCGAAATAGATCATGGATGATTTATCTGATTCCCATACCTCAACATCGGCAATTCTACAACCTTCAACATCAATGTTTGCCTGCATCTCTTTGTAAAAGTATTTTGCTATATTTTCCGAGGTAGGATTCTCGCCTTTAAAACAATCCAGATCATTCAAAAAATGATGATCCAATCTATCAATTATTTTATTTAATTCGTCTTTCACAATGCCAAAATCTATGGTTAAACCTAATTCATCAGTCTTCTCACAGAATATCCCAACCCTCACTTTCCAATTATGACCATGAAGATTTTTGCAGGGGCCATCATAATTTATCAGCTTATGTGCTGATGAAAACTGAGATGTTACATTCAATTTATACATTAATTTCTCCTTGCTTAACTTACAAACTATATCAACAAATATTTTATCCAAATTCCAAATACGAATCTTTTTTTCAACCCGGATTTTTGTAAAGAACTTTAATAATTGACAAATAACAGTGATAAGGAGATTTATCCTGCAAAATTGAAGTATCGAAAGATAAAATTGAGAGGCATAATTCATGAAGTGTAAGGGAAAAATAAAAAAAGTAAATAAACTTGGTAAAACTGTTTTAGAACAGTGTAATTATAAACTTATGGATAATGAAATCTACTGTCCCCAATGTGGTGAACCTACAAAGGCACTGAACGAGGACCTTTCAGCCTGGAAAATTTTCACGCAGACCGTTACAGCTTACTGGAAAGAAAAGAATCGTTTTCTCGCTTTTGGAGCTCTGATGCTGTTTGTAGGTTTGTTGCCAATTCTTATAGCTGTTTTTGTTACAGATAATTATTGGATATCCAACCTTTTACTGCTAATTACGGTTCCTTTAGCTCTTGTTCCCCTTGCTGCTTCACATGATTTCTTAACCAATGGTTTAGGGTTTGCTGATTTCACAAGCAATTTGCGGTATTATCCACGTTTTCTTATCTTTACTTTTGCTAACATTCTTTTCTTTCTTTTGATAAAAATTCTTTGCACAGGATTTCTGTTAAATGTAGCAACAGATCCGATTTTGCATCCGGTTCGCTTAATTCTGGTTCTTTACTGGTTGGCTATTGTGATGCCGGTACCATTCATTATGGCTCGTCACAATCTTTGTCCAGGAAAAGCAATTAAATCATCCTATGTAAATGCAGCAGAAACACGTTGGCAGCATTTTTTTCTTTATCTTATGATCGCAGCTTTAAACGTGATTGGTGCAGCAGTTTTAGTGGTTGGATTGCTTGTTACGATACCGCTTTCGTATATCATCTTGGATAGATATTTTCTGAAACTGGATCGCTATTGCGATTTCAGCTGATAGATTGGATGATTTCTCCAACTCTGTTGTTTTAGAACCAATTATATCAAATAGTTAAATTACTTATATAAAGCATAGAATCTCGAAAAATACTTGACACAGCCCTAATTCTTTACATTTTGGGAATTGTATTCCCAAAATGTAAAGATACTGGAGAGGGTATGATAAAAAGAGATGCTCAGAGTTTGCTCATAGAAATGATGAACTCATTCCCGGTTGTGACAGTTACCGGACCTCGGCAGTCTGGTAAAACAACATTAGCCAGAGAGACTTATCCTGATTATGAATATGTATCTCTTGAGGAACTTGATACTCGGGAATATGCGATAAAAGATCCAAGAGATTTTTTA
>CAYYLA010000022.1:0-4660 GCA_964441785.1 uncultured Candidatus Cloacimonadota bacterium
AGCTCGGGTCGATCAAGGTCATCGAGAAGGAGCGCGTCCAGGAAGCGGTCAAACGCACACTCTATGCTGTTATGGGGTTGGATGACATCTATGCCCTGCTCATCTACACGCTGTCTATCCCACTGGCCATTATCTTTTTGGGTGGAAAAAGCGATTTGACTATTGGTCAATCACTCTTACACGCCGGATTAGAGGTAGTCATTGCTATCTCAATTGGATTGGTTCTGGGATTTATTCTGGTAATTGTCGGTAAAAAAACCCATGATCGTACCTCGCTTTTAATTTTTACATTGGGTATAATCCTGTTTGGATGTGGTATTTCCAGAGAATTGGCCGTTTCTCCAATTTTAATGAATATGGCTGCGGGTATTGTTGCTGTTAATAAAAACAAGGTAGTCGCAGGCAAAATCTTCTCAACTCTGGGTGACTGGTCGCCCCCAATCTATGTCTGGTTCTTTGTTTTGATAGGAACACGATTGGATATCAATCTTATTGTTAAATACGCAGTGCTGGTTGTTTTGTATATCGTTTCACGCTCCCTGGGGAAATGGTTTGGAGCTTTCTGCGGTGCTAAAATATCCAAAGCTCCTGCTTTAACAATAAAATATCTTGGATTTACACTGCTGTCTCAAGCTGGTGTTGCCATCGGACTCGCTCTGGCAGCAGCAGCCTCATTAGAAGAGATGAGCCTGCATAGCGAAGCAGCTCAAGTAATCGGGGTGATGACCGCTACCACCTTTATCATCATGTTGATTGGACCTATACTGGCCAAGATAGCTCTCTTCAAAGCCGGAGAAGCTACCAGAAAGGAATGATTTATTATTCAGAAAAATTGGAAAATAAAATAATATTGACTTGAAATGAAGATACTTCAAAACGTCAAATAAATATGATACTTGGAGGATTTAAATGAAATTAGTGGAATGCGTTCCCAATTTTAGTGAAGGTAAAGACAAAGCCATTCTTGATGCTATTGCTGCCGTTATCAAAAATGTGAAAGGTGTTACTCTTTTGGATGTAGATCCAGGTGAAACAACCAATAGAACCGTTTTCACTATGGTAGGGCAACCAGAACCTGTTGTAGAAGCAGCATTCCAGGCTATCAAAAAAGCCGGCGAACTTATTGATATGAGTAAACATAAAGGTGCACATGCCCGTATGGGTGCTACTGATGTCTGCCCATTTATCCCGGTTTCTGATATGACCATGGATGACTGTGTTGAGTTGGCAAAACAGCTTGGAAAACGCGTGGGAGATGAACTTGATTTACCTGTTTACCTCTACGAAAATGCTGCCAGTAAACCGGAATGGAAGAACCTTGCAGAAGTTAGAAAGGGTGAATACGAAGCACTTCCCGAAAAAATGAAAGACGAGTATTGGAAACCCGATTTCGGTCCACAGAAATTTGATGCACAACGTGGAGCAACAGCAATTGGAGCCAGAGAATTTCTGATAGCTTACAATATTAATCTTAATACACGCGATAAAGCTAAAGCACACGATATCGCTCTGGATATCAGAGAAAGAGGTCGTTTCAAACGTGATGAGAATAAGAAATTTGTCCATGATGAAAAAGGCAAAAAAGTAAGACAACCAGGGTTATTCAAAGAATGTAAGGCTGTTGGCTGGTTTATCGAAGATTTTGATAAAGCTCAGATCAGTATTAATCTGACAAACTACAAGATCACACCACCACACCTGGTTCTTGATAAGGTTAGAGAATTAGCTCATGCTAAAGGCCTTGAGGTAACTGGATCTGAATTAGTAGGATTACTTCCTAAAGCATCAATTCTTGAAGCTGGAAAATACTATCTAAAAAAAATGGGTGAATCTGCCGGTATCCCAGAACGTGACATTATCGAAACAGCAGCTCAAAGTATGGGATTACGTGATGTAGCCGAATTTGATATGGATAAAAAAGTTATTGAATATGCCATCGCTAAAGATGATAACCTTGTTAATATGACTATTACAGAGTTTGCAGACGAACTCTCAACTGATTCTCCTGCTCCTGGTGGTGGAAGTGTTGCAGCTCTTTGCTCATCAATGTCTGGTGCGCTATCAGCTATGGTATCCAACCTTACTATTGGTAAAAAAGGATATGAGCCTGTTTGGGAAGAAGCTAAGGATTATGCAGAGATGGGACAGAAAGTGAAAGAGGACTCCCTGGCTGCTATCGATAAAGATACCGAAGCATTCTATGAAATGATGGATGCCATGAGGCTTCCCAAGAAATCTGATGAAGAGATTGCTTTTAGAAATGAAGCTATTGAAAAGGCGACAAAGAATGCAATCCTGATTCCTCTGGAAACACTGGAGATTTCATTAGATGCTGTAAATTTAGCAGAGAAAGTTGCCAAAATCGGCAATGCCAATGCTTTATCTGATGCAGGTGTAGCGGCTATCACAGCAAATGCTGCCGCCAAAGCTGCTTATCTTAATGTAAAAATAAATATGGGATCAATCGAAGATGAACAGTTCAAATTTGATATCCTTACAAAAGCCGAAGACCTTCTTTCACGCATTAATACTATCGCTCTTGAAGTAGAAAATAGCGTGAAAGAACGTGTATAAGCAATAACGACATAAAAAAAACCACCTGCACCACAGGTGGTTTTTTTTAACCCGAGTCGGGTTAATAATTCAAAGGTAAATACCTATAGAATCTATTCTTGTGTAACATTTTGCGTTAAAATAAACCCGAGTCGGGTTTATTATTAGTAACGAATATACGAATAAAATGAAATTAAGCAAATCTATAGAGTTTATCCAATAATTCTATTTATAATCCTTCAGATCAGGTTAAAATAATTTGACGCCGCTACAACCTAGAATTGTTTTGTATAAAAATAATAAAAATAAGGATTTTAACTATGGCTTATAAACATCTTTTTGGACCCGTTCCATCCCGCAGATTGGGCATATCACTGGGTGTTGATCTTGTCCCACATAAAGTTTGTACATTAAATTGTGTTTATTGCGAGGTTGGTAAAACAACCAATCTTACAGTTGATAGAAAAGAGTATGTCCCAATTGATGATGTTATCACCGAATTGGATGCATTCCTTAAACCACTTCCTGAATTGGATTATATTACCTTTTCCGGTGCAGGAGAACCTACCCTGAATAGTGGAATCGGCCGGGTTATTGCCCACATTAAATCTCATTATCCACAATATAAACTGGCGTTGCTGACTAATGCGACCCTCTTTTATGATGATCAAACACGAAACGAAATCCTACCCTGCGATTTGATCCTGCCCTCTTTGGATGCAGTTACAGACGAGGTATTCCATCAAATAAACAGACCCAATAATCAACTCACAGCAGCAAAGGTTATTGAAGGTTTAGAGAAACTGAATCGGGAATTTAAAGGAACTGTCTGGTTGGAAATTTTCCTGATCCCAGGTGTTAATGATACAGAAAATGAACTAAAACAATTTAAAAAGGTACTGCAGAATCTTACCTTTGATAAAATCCAACTAAATTCCCTGGATAGACCAGGTACAGAGGATTGGGTCACCCCTATGAGCAAAGATCGTATGATGGAAATCGTGGAATTCCTCAAACCAATCCCTGTTGAAATTATCGCAAAATTCAAATCCAGAAATAATCTCGCTTCATATCATCATGATATTGCAGACAGCATCATTGAAACTATCAGTAGAAGGCCTTGCACAGATAAAGATCTTTGTGAAATACTGGGATTGCACATTAATGAACTGAATAAATACCTCAGCCAGCTTATCGATGATGAAATGATCGAAAAAGAGAGAAAAGAACGAGGTATTTTCTTTAAAATAAATCCTGATAAAATTTGATAAATTTGATTACATTATTGTTTGGGAGAATAATATGAGATTTCAAAGAATAGCCTTAATCACACTAATGATTATCTTGTGTGGACATTTATTGTCCGCTGAAATAGAGTTTAATAATAACCAGGCCTCTCCATCCCATGATGGGCCCTACATTTTCTTTGAAGCTGATAGTATTAAAATCTTAAATATGATTGATGATTCATTATCCATCCTAAAACAAAATAGGAACAATATGATCATTTCACTAGAATCTTTGCAAAGATTTGCAAAAATCGACACTGTCTTTAGCAACGTAAAAGCTGAATATTCGGTTGATAAGTATGTTGTTTTAAGCGATATCCACGGTCAATTCCAAATCTTTAAATCGCTGTTAATTAATAACGGCATAATAGATAAAAATTTCAATTGGACATGGGGAGATGGTTTTCTCATAATTAATGGAGATATCTTTGACAGAGGTCCAGAGGTTACAGAAGCATTATGGCTCATCTATGATCTACGAATGCAGGCAGAGAAACATGGTGGTAAGGTTCTGGTTACAATCGGCAACCATGAGCTGATGATTCTGGATAATGATCTCCGCTATATCAATTCCAAATACAAGCAACTGGAAACATTGTCCGGTATCAGCTATAAGGATTTTTTCAACAACGAGACCCTTTTCGGTCGCTGGTTACGTAGTTGTCCAGCTGTTCTCAAGGTTAATAAAAGTCTGATTTGTCATGCCGGAATATCCCCTCAAGTTGCAAAAAAATATGATGATTGGAAGAGGATCAATATCGATTTCTGGGAATTAACTGATAATGGTTACGAAAGTGATCCCAAAAACTTGCTTTTAC
>CAYYLA010000022.1:4670-15766 GCA_964441785.1 uncultured Candidatus Cloacimonadota bacterium
TTCTTTCCAATTAACGGTTGTTTGCTTATCCCAAGGATAATAACCATCCATTTTCATACTTATTGAGTAATTCCCAAAATTCATTTTATTAGCTTTTATGGGCGTATTTCCAAATCTGACTCCGTTGAGGTATATTTCAGCCCCTTCTGGTATAGAGGTTATTTTCAGGAAGTTCATGATACTCCAAAGATGGATTATCCAACCTTTGACGAGATTCTTAACCAATGGGACCTGACTGAAATTATCGTAGGCCATACCACCCAGGATAGTGTTATGAGTAGTTACAAAGGTAAGATGTTTGCCGTAGATGCCGGCATGAAACGAGGTGTTAGCGGTGAAGCTCTGCTATTTGAAAATAACACATTTTATCGAATTAATCACCTTGGTGAAAGAACGGATTTTCAGGAGAAACGATGAGTAAATTATTTGAGCTGACAAATTCAACCTATTCAGGCTATCAATTATTTGTAGCACGTATAGAATACCTATCCAAAATTGGATATTCAAACAAATTGAAAGAGTACTATTTTGATATCGGTTATGATAGCCATGAATTTAGTAAGTTTACACTATCCTTTACTACAGAAGAAGAAGCGAAAATTAAGCGAGATGAGATTATTGCGTTGGTAAAAGGATAGATATAGTTAGAATAACACCTGACTTTAGTCTGGTGCCGTTGAAATAAGAAATAGGAATTTTAGAAGACGATCCTCGCTCTTCATGGTTTATTTATCTATCCTCTTCAATTCAATGTCTTTCACTTTCCTTTTCCTGCTTTAGTATTAATGTAGTAAGTTGTACGGTGTCATCTTGATATAGAGTAGAATACAAGAATTGATGTTAATATCGATTCCTTTGTATCGGGAATATACATAGTACAGTTAAAACAGGATAAAAGAGTTCTGGATCAGGGAAAATTTACAATTTTAAAATAGCATCATTTGCAAATTGATAATAAAGAATTACTCAATATCAATCTAAATTAATAACAAAGCACAATTTTGCTCTTGACAGTTTTGAACATATGTGCATTTTAAGCATCAAAAATAAGGAGTGAATATGCCAAGACCCAAAAAGGACAGAATTGTTCATCAACCTCCTCTGTACAACAGGTTCAAACCTGTTGGAATCAGGCGGGGGATACTGGATGAGATCATTCTCTCACTTGATGAATATGAAGCCATCAGATTAGCTGATTTTGTAGGGTTAGATCATGAGCAGGCAGCAGAAGAGATGGAGATTTCTCGATCAACATTTACCCGATTAATCGATAAGGCCCGAAAAAAAATTGCCGCTATGCTTGTAGAAGGCAAAGAGCTGATTATTGAAGGTGGTAATATCCATTTTCGTGGTAATGTTCTTCGTTGTCAGCAATGTGGGCATATGTTCAATATTGATATCAGATCAAAAATAGATATCTGCCCATCCTGCGGTTCCGATCAATTATTAGATTTAGCCGGAGGTTTTGGACATGGAAACTGTTGCAGAAATCGCCATAGAAGGAGGTAGTTATGCCAAGAGGTGATGGTACAGGACCTGATGGAATGGGAGCAATGACAGGCCGCGGAGCAGGTTATTGCAATGGATTTGACAGACCGGGCTATGCACAAGGTGGCCGGGGTAGACGCAATTATGGATTTTTCGGTAGAGGTTTTGGTGGTAGAGCAGGAAGAGGATTCAACGGATTCTGGAATCCACCGGTTAGATACCAATATTCCGAAACAGATGAAAAGCAATATCTTGAAAATGAGATAACCTCATTGAAAGATGTAATCAAAAATCTAGAGAAACGCTTGGCGGATTTAGCTAAATAGGCCGTTTCCCACATCTTAAGAGCAGGATTATTCCTGCTCTTAAGTTTTATGGAGATTATTATGCGTTATAGAAGAAGAAAGAATAGAGCTAATCAGAACATATCCTGTGGATCAAACAGCACAAGACCGATGTTAACTGCCATTTTCACAGCAGTAGCTGGTTTTGTAATAAATGATCTGAAAAAAGAGAATAGCTTAATCAAGAATGCAGTCTCCGGATTGCTGGGTTCTTCATCAAAGGCAAAACCCAAAAAAGAAGAGATAACATCAGCATCCTATGAAGTAATCACAGAAGAAGAGGAAAACAAATGATAGTAGCAATAGCAAGCGGAAAAGGTGGAACCGGCAAAACAACTGTCGCATCCAACCTGGCCGCAATGATGGCAGAAACCAGAGATATCGCTCTGGTAGATTTAGATGTGGAAGAGCCCAATGCAGGACTTTTTCTTAAAGGTAATGTATTAAATATAGAAAAGAAACATAAATTTGTACCAGTGTGGGATAAATCAAAATGTATAAACTGTGGAAATTGTCAGAAAGTCTGTAATTTCAATGCTATCTTGCATTTCACCGATACTGTGATGACCTTTCCCAAATTATGCCACAGCTGTTTTGCCTGTGCAGAACTATGCCCCGGCAAAGCACTATCGATGGAACCCGAAGAAATTGGTACATTAACACATCGTGATGTAAAGGGAATGCATTTTATTGAAAGCAGATTGGATATAGGCCAGGAGATGGCAGTACCATTGATAGCTGAAACAATCAAGTATGTTGAACATCCTGATTTCTCAGAACATCTGAAGATATATGATTCACCTCCAGGCACATCATGTCCCGTTATCGAGGCAACCAAAGATAGTGATCTTGTATTCCTGGTGACAGAACCTACACCCTTTGGATTACACGACCTTACCCTGGCAGTAGAGACTGTTCGTCAGTTGAATATTCCATTTTATGTGATAATCAATCGTGATGGAGTTGGTGATAATCGAGTGGTAGAATATTGTAAGAAGGAAGATATCCCCATTGCAGCAAGAATTCCCAATAAACGTCAGATAGCGGAATCATATTCACGGGGAGAATTATTGTATAAACAATACCCGGAAGTTAAACAGGAATTGCAGAAAATAGTACACATAATAACCGAAGAGGAAGTCAAATGAAAGAGATCGTAGTAATTTCGGGAAAAGGTGGCACAGGTAAAACATCGATCACAGCGGCGTTATCCTACCTGGCAAAAGATGTTGCCATTATAGCTGACTGTGATGTTGATGCTGCTGACATGCATCTTTTACTTCAACCCGATTATCAATATGGCGAAGATTTTTACAGCGGAGTTTTAGCAGAGATAGATCAGGATAAATGTATCAAATGCGGAAAATGCAAAGAGATTTGCCGATTTAACGCTATCAAAAAAATAGATGGAAATTTTATTGTAAAACCGTTGGATTGTGAGGGTTGCGGATATTGTTCTCACATCTGCCCCCGGGATGCAATCTCAATGATTTCGCAAAATGTTGGTAAATGGTATCGTTCCAACACCAGAATAGGAGCAACATTAATTCACGCCGCATTAGGTATTGGAGCAGAAAACTCAGGAAAACTTGTGGCACAGGTAAAAAAAGAGAGCAAACTTCAGGCAGAACGCGAAAACAAAGAGCTCATTCTGGTTGACGGATCTCCCGGCATTGGATGCCCTGTGGTTTCATCGTTATCCGGAGCGGATTATGTTCTACTGGTAACCGAAGCTACCACATCAGGATTACATGATTTACAGCGTATTCATGCGTTGGTAAAACACTTTAAATTAACCGCCGGTTGCATCATTAACAAAGCAGATTTAAATAATGATATGAGCCAGAAAATCAAGGATTATTTGCAGCAGGAATCCGTTGAGCTACTGGGAGAAATCCCTTATGATGAATCATTTTCTAAGGCTATGATCGAAGGTAAAACCATTGTTGAACATACCCATGAAGGGATTAGTGAAACAATACAAAATATCTGGAATACAATAAAACAATAAAAGAGTTATGGAGGAATTATGAAAATCGCATTTACAAGTACAGGAAATAGTTTGGAATCCACAATGGATCCACGTTTTGGCAGAACAGCCTTTATATTAATCTATGATGACGCAACCGAAGAACTTAAGGTAATTGACAATAGTGCAATATCAGAAACAGCTCATGGAGCAGGGCCACAAACAGCTCAAAAATTATTAGCGGAACAACCCGAAATTCTTATCACAGGTAATGGCCCAGGTGGCAATGCAAAACGCGTTTTAGAAGGTCAGGTTAAGATCATGCTTTGTGCTGGCAATATTACTGGTAAAGAAGCATTAGAACAATACAAATCAGGTCAGCTAAAAGAATTTTAATGAATAGACGAAACAAACATAGTTTTCAGTGGGATAATGTACTGGTCATATCCTTTGGCCATTTGATGCATGATATCTTTTCATCATTTCTTGCACCGATTTTACCGCTGTTAATATCCAAACTTGCAATCTCATACTCATTAGCGGGATTATTGGATGTTGTAAGAAAAGTACCATCTGTCATCAATCCCATAATGGGTATGATAGCAGACAAAATCTGTGTAAAATATTTCATCATCGCAGCACCCTTGATAACGTCGATTGTGATGAGTCTACTGGGATTAGCACCATCCTATACAGTAACCTTGATTCTGGTATTTATCATGGGTATCAGCTCAACCATGTTCCATGTTCCAGCCCCGGTAATTATCAAACATGTATCGGGAGATCGAACCGGTAAGGGGATGAGTTTCTATATGCTGGGAGGTGAATTAGCCCGGACACTTGGTCCTCTCCTGATTCTGGGAGCAATCTCATTATGGGGACTGGAAGGAACCTGGCGGCTTATTCCTCTAGGCATTGCTGCATCCTTTATTTTGTACATAAAACTGATCAAGGTTGATATTAAACCCACCGGCGTAGCTATCCAAACTGAAGAAGGTGAAGCGGAAACAATACAGGTAAAAAACAGCATCAACTGGAAGAGAGTTATTCCACTGTTTGTCTCAATAGGTGGATTTACCTGTTTCAGATCATTGATGAAATCTGCATTAACAATATTTTTGCCGACTTTTCTTAACAGCAAAGGAGATACCATCTGGGTGGCGGGAATTTCATTAGCAGTTTTACGATTTGGAGGAGATTTGGGAACGTTAGTTGCCGGATCATTTTCTGATAAAATTGGACGAAAAAACTCGCTGGTGATCATAGCAATCCTCAATCCCATTTTGATGTATCTATTCCTAAAAACAGACCATCTTCTCATCTTCCCTATCTTGATAGTGATGGGATTTTTCCTTTTTGCCAATGGCCCTGTTTTACTGGCTCTGGTTCAAGATTTGAATTCATCACGACCAGCTTTTCTTAATGGTATTTATATGCTAGTTAATTTCGCATTCAGCTCACTTGCTGTATTTTTTACAGGCTTTCTGGGTGACCTGATTGGTTTAGAAAAAACCTTTTTAATCGCGGCAATTCTTTCACTGGGATCTATTCCATTTGTGATATTTTTGCCGGACATTAACAAAGAACCAAAGGAGAACAAATGAAATATGATATCGTAATTATCGGTGGCGGACCTTCGGGGATAATAATCGGAGCAACTGCCAAAAAACAAAACCCGGATAAGAGAATATTGATGCTGAAAGAAGAAGAGAATGGTCTTGTCCCCTGTGGAATTCCATACATTTTTCATGATCTGGGTAGCGTAGATAAAAACAAAATGGGACCGAAAGCTTTTATCGATCTTGGCGGCGATGTCAAGGTAGACCGAGCAGCAGAAATTGGACTGGATACTAAAACAGTAACAACAGAATCAGGTGCAACCTATACATGGGAGAAGTTGGTTTTTGCAACAGGCTCACAACCATTCATTCCCCACTTTATCCCGGGTTATGAGTTGGACGGAGTTGAATATATTACCAAAAGTTACAATTGCATATCCGAATTAAAAGAAAAAACTGATAAAGCTTCAAACATAATCGTTGTTGGTGGTGGATTTATCGGGGTAGAAACTGGTGAGCAACTTGCCAGACACACCGACAAAAATGTAACCTTGATAGAGATGGAAAAATATTGTCTCAGCAAAGCATTCTCTTCGGATTTTGCAGAACGGGCAGATGCAGTTATCCGTGAAACAGGCATGACACTTTATACAGGCACAAAGGTTCTGGAGATTCTTGGTGAAAATGGCAAAGTGAACGCAGTTAAATTATCCGATGGTAATACAATACCAGCAGATATTGTGATAATGGCGATTGGCTATAAACCAAATACAGAGATTGCAGCTGCAGCCGGGTTAGAGATCAATAAGCATGGAGCAATTGTAGTTGATAATTATCTTCGTACCAGTGCTGACGATGTTTTTGCTGTTGGAGATTGTGCTTCTAAGGTTGGATTTATCACTGGCAGAACTGATAACATCATGCTTGCATCTACTGCTACTGCAGAAGCACGGGTTTTGGGTTATAATCTCTTTAAAATCCAGTTGAAACGTAATTTCAATGGGACCATATCAGTCTTCTCAACCGAGATCAATGAGGTTGTTTTTGCCTCAGCAGGTGCAATTGAAGAATCTGCTGCAGAAGCGAATATCGATTTTGTGGTTGGATCTTTCGAGGATGTTGATCATCATCCCGGTACATTACCAGGAACTAAAAGACTAGGTGTTAAACTGATTGTTTCCCCTGGTGATGGTTCGATTATCGGTGGAGAAATCTGTGGTGGAAAATCTGCAGGTGAACTGATAAATGTAATCGGACTGGCAATTCAAAAGGGTGTAACAGTGTACGAACTTGTCTCTTTCCAGATTGGGACACATCCGCTATTGACAACTGCTCCAACAAAATATGTATTGATCAAAGCAGCTGAAAATGCACTGAATAAGATATAAGG
This sequence comes from uncultured Candidatus Cloacimonadota bacterium, assembly GCA_964441785.1. Lineage (GTDB taxonomy): Bacteria > Cloacimonadota > Cloacimonadia > Cloacimonadales > TCS61 > CAYYLA01. The sequence goes on from CAYYLA010000022.1 coordinate 11,421, forward strand.
AGAGTAAAAAATGGAATTATATGCTATTCCTACAGCTAATGGTGTTTTATGTTCACATTTTGGACATTGTGAAAAATTCGCCGTAGTTAAAACTGAAAATAATGAAATAATAAGTACTGAGATGGTAGAACCTCCAGCTCATCAACCGGGGATCTATCCAAAATTTTTAGCAGATATTGGTGTTAAAACCGTAATCGCTGGTGGTATGGGTCAAAGAGCTCAAGATCTGTTCCATCAAAATGGTATAGAAACTTTTGTAGGCGTAGAACCAGGCTCTCCAGAAGAACTGGTAAAACGTCATCTTACTGGTAATATGCAATCAGGAGATAATCTCTGCGATCATTAATTTAATCATTGGATAGATCAGCCCAGATTATTGATATCCGGGCTGATCTATCTATTTTCTAACACAATTCAAATACAGAACCAACTTAATCCTTGACATTTCAGTAAACTGAAAATATCAATATTCCACTAAATTGATAGAGGTAAAATGATCGGAAAATTTGTTGCAATTATTACCGCAGGTGGATGTGGTAAGCGACTTCAAAGCAAAGTAAAAAAGCAGTTTATTGAGATAAATGGACGTCCTTTACTCAGTTGGACGATTGATCCATTTTATCTAAATAATGATATATCAACCATCATTGTTGTGCTTCCAGAACAGGAAATTAATATCTATCGCACCATTTTTAAGCAGAGTTTTCCTGATAAAGAGATAATGATAATTGCGGGGGGAAAAGAGCGGCAAGAGTCTGTTTTCAAAGCACTTAAGCGGTGTCCTCTCGATACAGATTATGTATTGATTCATGATGGAGTTCGCCCTTTTATTACCCAATCTGATCTCAATAAACTTATGGAAGCAGCTGTTACAGATAAAGCAGTAATTCCTGTTTCACCGGTAATTTATACCATCAAAAAAGTAAAAAATAACGTGATAGAATCTACCGTAGATAGGCGTGATTTATTCAATGCCTTAACACCTCAGGTTTTCGCATTTGATCTGATATCAACGTATCATGATATGGCTGTTAAAGAAGATCATGTCTTTACTGATGATGCTTCTATATTAGAGTATTTTGGACATACTGTTCGCACAGTAGAAACTGATCCTGGTAATTTCAAAATCACAACCAGAATTGATTTAGCACTAGCTGAGATATTATTAACAAAAAATTTGGAGAAATAGAAATGAGAAATCCATTGAAAAATCTTACAATAACAATACCCATCCCCATAATTGGTTGTGGATGTGGTGTTCTGGGAATGAGTCTGGCAAAAGTATCAATCAACCTTGGCAAATACGCTTCCACCCTTTTAAGAGCATTGGAATACCGCGGATATGATTCAACCGGCGCAGCATTTCAGGATGACAAAAAGAATATCACGTTATTGAAAGATGTTGGAGCACCCAGCACACTTGTTAAAACGCTCAAAATTGAGCAGGAATCAGGTAAGATTTTTTGTGGTCAGGTACGCTGGGCAACTTTTGGATCGGTAACTCAAAACAATGCTCAACCACATGAAGTTATCTGTAAGCGACATATCTTTGGAGCCCATAATGGTAACATTACAAACACACGTGAGTTAAAACATTTTTTGCTTTCCGAAGGACATAATGTGGTATCCGATAATGATGGTGAGATGCTTGTTCATACTATAGAACATTATTTTGACAATGAATTGGATAAACACCCTAATAAAAATCAGAAGAATACAGAAATCAGACGGGAGTGTATGAGAGAAGCTATCATCCAGGCATCAAAAAAGATGGTAGGTTCCTATGCTGCTGTTGTGGTAGATCCAGAAACTGAGTACAGTTATGCTATCAAGGCGGGAAGCAGTTTATACTTTGGTGTTGGTGAAATAGATGAAACACCATTTTCACTTGCTTCATCAGACCTAACAGCTGTTCTCAAATTTACCAAAATGCTGGTTAATTTGAGAGAGGGTGAATTTGTGGAATATCGCAAAGATAAATTCCAGATTTTTGCCTTTAAAAAACTACGCGTAAAAGTACCAAATGAAGATGATATCTATTTTGATCCCGGTGATATTATTTCAAAAACCGCTGTTCGATCCAAACTTAGAGCAGAAGATACTGAACTGCTTCCACAATTTGAATATTTTATGGATCAGGAAATCAATGCAGAGATTGAGTCGTCGGGAAAACTGGTTAAATTATTCAGTGGTGGCTCAAATACGGGTCGTCGGATGAATGATCTTTTAATAAGCGAGAACCTGCAGCAACAAATGGCTGTACTGTGCAATACCATTGAAACGGCAAAGGATTTTGAGGAACAGCAGAAGATTTTTGATAGATTTGCCAAAACCGAAGAAGCTGATAATTTTTACTACAAAGTTAAGGAAAATTATTCGATTATTTACAAAGAATTAGTTAAAGAAAATTTCGAGAAAAAATATTTCTTTTCATCAGATAAAAACACATTAATTGATCTTCTGGGAAGTACGTTCAGCAAAAAGCGCTTATTGATTTCAAAAGCATTAGACACACTGTTAGAATTGCGAGATGTAGAAGAATTTACCAAAAGCGTTAACGATTTTCTGGCAATTGTAGACAGAAAACCCGGCGAAGTATCAACCATATACACGATAGCCTGTGGAACATCTTATCATGCTACACTGGTTGCATCACTTTTCTTTAACGAAATCGCCAATTTGAATCTCATCCCTGTTCTTCCAGGTAATTTCAGAGGCCAATTCTCTAAAAGCCTGGTTAATAATGATGTAATCATCGGTGTTTCTCAAAGTGGTGAAACTAAAGATCTTATCGATATATTTGATGATGTTGACAAGACAGGTTTAGATATCAAAAAAATAGTACTTGTTAATAACCTTAACTCCACTCTTGGACAAGAAAAGAGTGATGTATCAATCCCGATTTACTGTGGACCAGAGATAGCTGTACCTGCAACCAAGAGCTTTATAAATCAGATAACCCTGTTTTATTATCTGGCAATAAAAGTAGCAGAGCAACGCTTACAATATCTTTGTGACTGCGATCCAGACAAGTATACTGCCATGAAAAAAGCAATTACTTATCGATTGGAAACCTTGAATAAAATTCCGCAATTGATTAAGGAAACAATCGAAACTACTGATGAGCAAATTGAATATGTTGCCAGTAAGATATATCAGGAACCTTCTATGCATATTCTGGCAACAAAGATTATGGGTATAGCCAAAGAGGGAGCATTAAAGATTAGAGAAACTGTACTAAATCATACAGAAGGTGGAGAAGCTTCGGAATTTAAACATGGGCCAAATACCATACTGGGTAAAAATACTGTGTTCGGCATAAAAAATGTGAAAGCTATGATCAAACATCATAACATCTATATTGATAAGGCCTATGCAGATGCAGAAAAACAAGGTATATCATTTAATGAACGTCGTTCCATCTCAAAAGCTATCAGTAATTATGTGTTTAAACGAACGATACCTTTTGACCTCTCACCCGATGCTCGAGCAATTTTTGACAACATAATCGAGGAGTATGATTTCTTTGAAAAAGGCTATAGAAATTATCCACTTATCTATGTAACAGGACCTGATGATCGTGATGTTAACCTTACAATATCTCAGATAAACACACATAAAATCAGAGGTGGAGATACCTTTGTAATTGCTGAAGAAAATGATAAATTGTTGGAAAATGCTAAAATTAATCCTCACGACGAAGGATATTATGGTTGGGGATACATCACCTTACCAAAAACTGGTGATTCACTGTTAACAACCTTCTCTGCAACTGTAGTTCTGCAACTACTGGCTTTAAAAATGAGTGAGAAGAAGATGAATAAACTCGATCGTCTTGGCATCTTTGATCATGGTGTTCATCCAGATGTACCAAAAAATGTTTCGAAATCAATTACGGTAGATTAATAATATACATTTAGAGTGCATCGACAACCTGTCCAGTGGATTCTATAACATTAATCCACCGGGATGTCGATGCAGTTCTTTTAACAGTTTAAATCTATTGGGGCTTTCGACTTGACATCCTCTTAGAATATCCCAATGAATCTATGGGAGAGCAATCAAATCACTCCCAAAAAAATATCGCTAATTCAATTTATCAATAAGATGTTTGTCAATATATAAGATGACCAATCTCTAATTATAATCAAGATATATATTGACAATTAAAATTGTTTTGTCAACTATAACATTGACATAAGGAGGTAACATGCTTAAGAAGAATAGGCAACTTATCAGAGATCAATTACAAAAGCAATTAGATAAATTCTATGTTCTATTGGATATTAATGTACCCCATAGAGGATGGATAAAATCTATTAGGGAAGCGTTAGGAATGAGTGGCC
>CAYYLA010000022.1:15776-17620 GCA_964441785.1 uncultured Candidatus Cloacimonadota bacterium
TTTGCGATAAATATTCAGCTAATGTGGAATTGAGTAGAATTTTTCGCGATATCAAACGATAATGAGGTTTATATAATTTTTTAAAATGATTGCTATGATGAATAGACATATCATCACTCTCTAAAGCATTATTAACACGAGCAATATCATCCAGATTTGATTTATAACATATATCAGTACAATTTAACAACTCGTGATGAATTATAACCCAGAGTTTAGACCATTGAGCTTTATCATATTTCACCTGTTTTTTTGTAGATTTCAAAAACATCTCGAACAACTCTTCCATAGAGATAATCTGCTGTTTGATAAAACGTAAATCCACTCGAAGAAAGTTATCAGACAAACCCGCATTATACAAAATTGGAACCTGTTCATCCTCAATAGATTCAAGTTCTTTTGTTAACCAGATTTCAGCTGACTTTCTATCATCTATAAAATGATTTGGTCCAAACTCTCCTTGATAAAAAAACTTATAGAGATCCGTTATGGATAGTTCAGGAAATCGTTCAATCTCCTTGTTTACAGCAGTAATAATTTTATTTTTTAACATAATAAATCCTTTAAAATTCTAATGTGATAGAAGTAACAGAGGATTCAAAAAATCTATTTTTCTTTAACATTCCCCTTCATAAACCCAGCAATAAGAAACAGAAAAGCAGGAGACACAAAAATAAGAAACCAAGCTCCTCCTGGTAACTCTTTCCAGAAAATTAAATGAAGTAAGTAAAAGATTGCTAATGAAGCTAATGATATAATAGCTCCGGTAATCTGTTTCCACCAGCTGACAACCATTCCTGCTATAATTCCAATTGGGAAAAAAAAGAAAGAGATCATCTCTTTAAATTCCATCTCTAAATAGCCATTCAAGCTTTCAGACTCACCGAAAATAAACATAAGAAGTATCGCAATTGTGATAACACTGAAAACAACAGCGGCTATTCTAATAATTTTATAAACAATCATATTTCCTCCATTTAATACCTCAAATGCTTCACCGACTCTCCCGAATTTATTAATTCAAGTAATGAGTCAATTCCAATATTTACATGCATTTCAACATATTTTTTAGTAACCAGTTTATCACTTTTCCCAGTTTTTACACCTTCGGGCACCATAGGTCGGTCAGACACAAGGAGCAATGCTCCATGCGGTATTTTATTGATAAATCCAACCAGAAAAATAGTTGCAGTTTCCATATCTATCCCTGTTGCTCTTATCTTAGAAAGATATCTCTTAAAATCAGTATCGTGTTCCCAAACCCTTCTATTAGTTGTATAAATTGTACCTGTCCAATAATCTACCTGTTGTTTTTTTATCATAGCAGAAACAGCCTGCTGCAACCTGAAAGAAGGGAGCGCAGGAACCTCGGGAGGCAGATAATCATTGGTTGTACCTTCACCTCTTATAGCGGCAATAGGCAGTATGAGATCGCCCAGTTTGATCTTCTTTTTTAAGGCACCACATTTACCCAGGAAAAGTGCTGCTTTTGGTTTTATTGCAGAGAGAAGATCCATAACTGTAGCCGCCATTGGACTTCCCATTCCAAAATTTATCATTGTGATATTACTTGCAGTTACAGTTTGCATTGCATTAGCCTTTCCCCTTACCTCTACGTCAAAACGTTCTGCAAAGATCTCTAAATAGTTGTTAAAGTTTGTTAATAATATATATTCTCCAAATTCATCCAGCTTCAACCCTGTGTATCGAACCAACCAATTAGCAGTTATCTCTTGTTTTGTTTTCAACCAACACCCCTTTTATTAATTCTTTACTGCTTTCTCCCTGGGGGCCCGCAGAAACTCCGGCGCGGAGGAGGTCCGGCTGCCGTGATGGCCCGCCTT
>CAYYLA010000023.1:0-17460 GCA_964441785.1 uncultured Candidatus Cloacimonadota bacterium
CGTTTCAACAAAACGGCAGCTCAGGGCAGGCACTACGGTCGAGATGACAATTTAATTGAGATCCAGCCTTACATCTGATATTGTTCAAAATCCCCATAAGTTCCTATGAGTTCCTACAAATTCCTATAAGTTCCTCAATATTCATCATTCCATTTTCCATTACTATTACCGCGAATAAACGCTTATAAACGCAAATAGTTAAGAGCCGATTAATTTGTTCCTATGAATTCCTTCAACAATGCCAACAACGATCACTACCTACTACATACTACCTACTAATTCCTAATCTTCCATCTTCCTTTTACCTAAGCCCTATACCTTAATCCGCGATCATCTGTAAAATCAGTGTTATCTGTGTTCTATATTTTTGCAAAAGAAAAAGGCGGCAACATATCGCTACCGCCTAAATTATTGATCAAGTTTTATAAAGCTATTTCATTAGTAACATCTTACTTGATATCTGTTTTTTGTGCGTATCCAACCGGTAGAAATAAACACCTGATGATACTGCATTTGCATTGCTGTCTTTTCCGTCCCAGATTACCTCATTGTATTGATCCAAACTGTTAGGAGCAAAATCGAAATCCTTAACTTTCTGACCTTTCAGGTTATAAATAGTCAGGTTTGCAGCATGATCCAGATCATCTTTAGCTAAAGAGAACGCTATAGTGGTTGCTGGACCGCGACCGGCTCCTGACGTTGTAAATGGATTTGGATAATTACCTATCAAGGATGTTACTGATGGAATCTCATTATCCTCAGAGTCAGTATCGCCAATCTCCAGAGTTACCGGGATTGAGTAGATCGGATTAACCGGATCATTACTGCCGATAAGTAGTGAACATGTATGTATCCCATCTTCAAGACCTACTGGTAGAATCACAAAAAGCACATCCTCAGATTCACCCATTGAGAGCACACCGGAACCGTTATTGATATAGATCCAGCTTTCAAGTTTCCTGAAGATAATAGCCAGGCCATCTTCGACATAATTCTGATTATTGGCAACCTGCAGTCCATCTGTTCCGGATGCATTTTGGATACCGATTGTAGCGGAATCTATATCACCTTCCATTGTGTTATATTGGATAATAATGTCGTCATTAGATTTAAGAATGATCTGGAAATCATAGGTTCCTTCATAATCTCCGGAATAGTGTTCTACATCTTCAAACCATACTATGAAGCTGTCTGCATAACTTTGATAATATACAAAACCACCACCATCGACACCATCAAATGGACGAAGATCATCCCAGAAAGCACAGATAGATGCTGTTGGAGAATCTGGATTAGGCAGGTTAAGATTTTCCCAGCTGTCGTTATCCATGCCAAATCCTATCCAACCATTAGGATTAATAATTACATTACTGTAATCATCACCATAGAAGGAGAAATCAAACTGCATACTTACCGGATCTGCTGCATCATCATTACTACTGAACGTAAGTTCTGTTGCATCTGCCGGTCTATCTATCCAATTAAATTGTGGTCCATTAAAAGCATTACTATCATACCATTGATAACCAAAATCATCGGGTCCACCATGACCACGTAGATCAAGGAAATCCGCCATAACTTCATAATGGAGATCAGCTTCACCTGTATTAGTTATAGTCAAGGTCTGCTGAATCGGTGTAGGTTGAGTGATAGAATACTCAAATTCTGTTTGATCAGTAGTAACCTGAGCAGGTTCAATCCCCGATATAACTGGCATAACAACATAATCAATCCAGGCACAATCGGAACCTTCTGAGGTATATTGATCTTTCTCATAGGTCCAGCTCAGCACATGATGCCCCGAAGCAATTGTCTGCGATGTTTGCAACCAGTCTAATTCACCAGCCCAACTATCAACGGGAGTACCATCAACAGAGAAGGTAAGATAATCATAGTTATTCTCTGATGACACTTTAAGGAAGAAAGAGAATTCACTTTCTATGAGGACATCCAATTCCAGACTGAGAGTAGATCTCTGATTTGATCCAATACTACCGGATCTAGCGCTGAAACTGCCATCCTGGGATTCGTTGGAAACAATATACCAATCGGAATCACCACTCATTGTCCAATCATAAGCAGAGAAATCACCCGATTCAAAACTTTCATAGATAAATCCGATTACATGTGGATAATTCTTCACAAAACCATATTCTGGAATATCAGCCGAGGTAACTTCAAAGGTAAAGATAACAGGAACACCTTCTTCCAGTTCGTCGGAGGCTGTAACGGTGTAGCTAACGGTTTCTGTAGCACCTGCTGCAATACTTTCGATATCAACAGACGACATAGCTATTGTAATCCGATCATCATCTACGGTGATATCTGTACTTAAACCGGTAGAAAGAGCACCACCATTATTTGTAACAGAGAAGGTAAAAGTAGCTGTTTCACCCGGATCAAGATTATGGTTATTATCCCCGGAATAATCCAATACTTCTACCGCACCTGCCTCAAGATCTGGAGCTGATATTGGAAGATTGAAATAGGATAATCCAGCATCACCATTATCTCCGGTAACATTCATTATGAAATGCGCAACGTGTCCATCTGGAACATAATCATCTATTGTTATACTGAAAGCTCCATATATCAAAGTACTATCACTGGAAGCTATATCCCCCAGATTGCACTCTGCAAGTGTTATGGTAACATATTCATCTTCTGTAACCAGGGTTGCAACCAGATTAGTTCCATCCTGCTGTCCAAGATTAATAAAAGTCATATCCAGTTCAATATCTTCCGCATTTTCCGGGATACCGTTATCGGCATCCTCTATATCAAATCCATTATGAACGATATATGGTTGATCAGCAGAAACATAGATAGTACCAAGATATCTGTTTTTATTATGACCTATGATTGAGATATCAATCGGAGTTACAGTAGTTATAGGGTTTTCAAATTGGATAAGAATAGAGTTCGACGCATCTGTAACACCCCTTCCAAGGAACTCTCCATCCTGCATAAGAGCAACACGGGCACCTTCGAATCCTGCATCAACCATGATCTCACTGGATCCAACAGGAAGAGCAGCAATGAAATTAGGCAGAATATCTTCAGGTGTCTCTGTCCAGATATCCATGGTTGGATCACCAAAGAGATTGGTTTCATAATAAACCCAGCGGAAATATTCACTGCTTTGGATATAGGACACATCAACCTCTTTAGAAAGATGATTAACATCACCAATACGAGTGATATCATCACCAAAAATTGCTGAGAAGAACTGTCTATCATAATATTGAGAAGAACTATTGGTTCCACCCGGCATATACCAGCCATATCTGGAATTAGCTATAGATGCAACCTCACCATAAGCAAAGGTAGTAATCTTTTCTGCAAAACAATCCTCTGTATAATATCCACTGAAATGCCAGTTATCAAAGGACCCATTATAGCATCCCTGTGAATATCCAATAACATAACCTCTGTCGATACCATTATTATGAATATTGGTAGCATTGATGTCCGAATTGGTCATTTTCATGTTGTAGGTTGGGCTTGAGTGTCCAAGATGATTTAAAAGGTGGGTTCCAGTAGTGTTAAATTTATTGTAGAGATCTGATGTTGGCCAGGTATAATCCCTTTCATATAATGTTTCAATATCAAAATTATCACTGATTCCGGTTGTAGTATAACCATCATAAGTACCACCAGCAACAATCTGATCTTTATAATCGCCACCATAAGTCCAGGGATCATCATTCAAGACTTCGCCAATCATCAAAGCTTTTTCAATATCTTCAACAACCGGGAACTCCTGGTAATTTCTCAGTTTGTTTGTAAAATTCTGAATCTCGGTTGCAGAATCAACACATATTCTACCCACATACACCTCGGCATAAGGATCTATCTCGCCGGATTCACCATAATGGTTATTATTGTTATTATCCCAATCTCCATCAAGACAGGCAAAATAGATATCAGACGGCATAGTTGGATCATCCAATACATCAAAAGCCCTGTGTGGAACAACAATAAGGGACTGATTTGTCTCTGTGTCACCACCAAGGATAACATAACCAAGATCATAATTCTCGTAATAATCTATTATACAGTTTCTAATCTTTTCGGGATCGTCAACACCTGTGTAGTTTTCATAAATCTCATCAGTTGTAATCGCTTTCACTATCCAACCTGTAGATTGTTTGAAATCAATATAATCCTGAAATTCAGGAAGCAAATCAGTTGAGCTGATCAGTAATATATCATACTCTTCTGTACGAAGATTGGTTGAATAATTGTATGATGAGATCATCTCAGGATTATCAACAATCGTATTCAATTTGTTAATAATTTCATCATTATGTTTTAATCTGCGGACACCATTAGTAGTAATGCTTTGAGTTATAACTTCAAAGGAAACACTGGTAACAGTTTCTACACGATTTTCTGCCGGGATATAGGTGATGGGACAGAAAAGAAAAGAAGCGATTCCATGACCAGCAAGGTAGTTTGTGTTAATGTCTATGATATTCTCTTCGGGGTAATTAGCAAATGAAGAATAGATTGATTGATCCGGTTCAGGATTAACATTAAAAAGATGTTTCTGCGAAATCGGTACAGGTTTTGAAGCTGGTTTTAATTTGATATTATCACGTAAACCAGCCATCTGGATTTCTGTAATAATAACATCACTTACTTCCTGACCTTCCGGTAGAAGTAACTCGATAGATTTCCACGGTAATATTGGTTTTCCCTCTTCACCAAGATTCATACAATCATCAATGTTAACAGTTTGATACTCTCCATATTCAATCACCTCAGATGTACTAAAATTAAGATCAAATGTTACAACATCTGCGGCTAATAGAACTGTAGCAACAATTAGTGCGAATAGAAACAAATTTTTCTTCATATATCTCTCCCCTCAATAGATTTTTATTTAATTAATGCAATATTTATTCCCTGAACTTACTTTTTATCATTGAACAGAAAACAGTTTACTTAATCCTTTATTTTTCTAGAACCTCATCAATGGATTTTGACAAGATATTACGTAACATTTCCTCAGATGGTTTCTCGATAAATCCGTCATCCATCAGTTTCTGTGTCATCTTCTGTGCAACCTGTATATCCTGTTTAGCTATATTCATAAGTTCTTCTTTTGATAGTATATTCCTCGCAACACCATCATCTATTGCCTGTAATGCTACATCAACCGATTCCTTAGGGAAGACATCCGATTCGTCCATGGCAGGTACAATATTGTCAACATCAATACCACGATTTTCTGCAAATTCAGCCAGAGAATACGCTGCGCGAATTGCCATATTGTCAGTAATTTTCTTTGCTCTAACCATAAGAGCACCTTTTAAAATCCCGGGAAATCCCAGCGAGTTATTTACCTGATTAGGGAAATCACCTCGCCCGGTTGCAACAATGAAAGCTCCCGCTTCTTTAGCTGCATAAGGATAGATTTCGGGAACAGGGTTTGCACAGGCAAATACTATGGATTTCGGTGCCATGGATTTTATCCATTCGGGATCTATCACATCAGGACCCGGTTTTGACAGCGCGATCAACACATCAGCATCCTTACAGGCGGTTGCAATATCAGTAATTCTGTTTGGATTAGTTTTCTGGCACAACTCCCATTTACGATAGAAGCGTCGATCACTCTCTATATCAAACCTGTTATTATTGAGTGATCCTTTTGAATCAAACATAACCATTTTGGCAGGATCTCCACCGGCGGTAAGAATAAATCTCGCTATAGTAGTATTGGATGCACCAGCTCCCAGCATAACAATCTTAACATCCTTAATATCTTTTTCAGCAAGTTTCAGAGCATTTATCAAACCCGCTAGAGTAACACAAGCTGTTCCCTGGGCATCATCATGCCATACAGGGATATCGCACTCTTCTCTCAAGGTATCCAACACTTCGTAACAGTTAGGTTGTGATATATCCTCCAGATTAATAGCTCCAAAACTATGTTGCACCATCTTAACAAAATCGCTAATCTTTCTTGGATCATTCCTGCCTTCGTCATTTTTACTGTCAATACAGAGAGGTACAGCATCCACACCACCCAGATATTTCATAATAAAGGCCTTCCCTTCCATCACTCCCAAACCTCCAGGAGGTGTACAATCTCCATCGCCAAGCACACGGGTAGAATCACTTACAACAGCAACCAGATTCCCGCGATTTGTCAGATCAAAACTGGCATCATTATTGTCTCGTATGGTTGTAGAGATCTTTGACACACCAGGTGTATACCAGACGTTGAACCAGTTTAAACCGTAGATACCGGCCTTGGGAGCGGTCTGTATTTTACCATTATAAAATCTGTGTGCCTCTAATGATAAATTTTTAAGGAAAATTGTTTGAGCTTTCGCTTTTTGTTCAGGTGTAAGTGAATCAGGAAATATCGCATCCAAATTTGATAAGTCTGTAGCAATTTTTGTCATTTTAATCCTCATCTATTATTTTATATTTGTCTTTTCCAATCTCAAAGATATCATTACCCTTAATATCTATACCGACAAAACAGGGTAAATCCACCACCTCTAGTTTCCTCAGGGCTTCCGTACCTAAATCACCCCAGGCGATTATTTCTACGCTCTTAACTGCTTCTGCCATTATCACAGCAGCACCGCCAATTGCGACAAAATATACAGCTCTGTTTTTGATAATTGATCTTTTAACCTGATCAGAACGCTGTCCCTTCCCTATCATACCTTTTAATCCACGCTCCAGAAGTTGTGGTGTGTAAGAATCCATTCTGTAGCTGGTGGTTGGTCCGGCCGATCCAATAATTTTTCCCGGAGGAGCTGGGGCTGGTCCAACATAGTAGATAATCTCTCCATCCAGGTCAAAAGGAAGCTCTTTTCCTTCGTCAATCAATTGGATCAAACGCTTATGTGCAGCATCACGAGCAGTGTAAATTGTTCCACTTATCAACACCTTATCCCCTACCTGTAAATCAGCAATTATGTCTTGATTTATTGGTGTACTTAATCTGTGTATCTTCATCGATTCCCCTAAATTACAATAGATTTATGTCTGGCTGCATGACACTGGATATTAACAGCAACGGGTAAAGATGCAATATGACAGGGATTTGCAAGAATATTTACACCCAATGCGGTGATCTTTCCTCCCATTCCCATTGGACCAATGCCCAGTTTATTGATTTTTTCTAATAATAATGCTTCCAATCGAGCTAATTCAGGTACATCATTAATTGCATCCAGATCTTGCATTAAGGCTTTTTTTGCCAGGATTGCAGATTGCTCAAAATTACCACCGATACCAACCCCGACAATAATGGGCGGACATGGATTTCCTCCGGCTATTTCTACCGTTTCAATTACAAAATCCATAATCCCGGCTTCCCCGTCAGCAGGTTTAAGCATGGCTATTCTACTCATGTTCTCTGCACCGCCACCTTTGGGAGCAACAGTTATCTTTAATTTATCACCGGGTACAATATCCCAATGTATGATTGCCGGTGTATTATCCCCGCTGTTAATGCGTTGTCCAAAAGGAAATTTTACGATTGATTTCCGCAGATATCCCTCTTCATAAGCTTCTCTAACTGCTTGATTAAGAGCGTTTACGATATGGCCATCGATAAAATGGATTGATTGTCCAACCTCCACAAAAAAAACGACTGTTCCCGTATCCTGGCATAGGGGCAGTTTGGATGAAAGGGATTTCTTATGATTTTCGATAATGACAGTTAGAATCTCTTTCGCTACTGGTGATTCTTCCTTTAACAGAGCTTGTTCCAGTGATTTCATAGTATCGGGACTTACAGCAAAATTAGCATCCAATATTAGTGTTTTAATTATTGGGATTAAATCAGTTACGGATATTTCTCTCACAACAGCTCCTTTTTTAACGGAGTACAAAATATTAGCTCTTACAATAGAGGCAACAAAAAAACGCAGTTTCCTGGAAATTGGAAACTGCGTTTTTAATAACGTTTATAATTTACGGAATTAATTAGTGCTTTTCTTCACAGAGTTCGAGTAGAATTCCGCCTGTTGCTTTGGGATGTAAAAAGGCAATTGAAGCACCATGAGCACCGGGTCTTGGCGTTTTATCAATTAAGCGCAATCCATCCTTTTCCAACTGATTTAGTCTTTCTTGCAGATTATCAGTAGCCATCGCCAGATGATGAATACCTTCACCTTTTTTCTCGATGAATTTAGCTATAGGGCTATCTTCAGAGGTTGGCTCAAGTAATTCTATTCTCACTTCACCAACTGGCAAAAAAGCAACCTTTACCTTCTGTGATTCAACCACTTCAATAGCTTCCAGTTCAAGACCAAATCCCTTGTAGAATTCAATTGATTTTTCCAGATCTTTTACTGCGATACCGATATGACTGATTTTTTTTATCATTTCTTATCTCCGTAGTCATCAGCTAGTTTGAAACCAAGTTTCATTGCCTTCATATTAAGATCGACATAAGCTGGTTTTACAGAGTTGCTGATAGCTTCTTTCAGTGAAGCTTCCGAAACGATTTTTGTAATTCTTACCAGGAATGATAAAGCTACGATATTAGTCGGTAATTCAGTTCCCAGTTTCTCGTTTGTTATCTCTGTAAAAGGTAATTCAAAGATATTGCTACTGGATGTTGCAATATTGTTTACAAACGAAGTATCTGCGATAAGAATACCATCATCTTTAAGATCGCAACTATATTTATCACAGGATTTCTGAGTAAGAGTAAGCAAAACATCAAAGCTAACTGCTTCCGGGAAGTAAAGTTCATGATCACTAATCAACACGTCTGCTCTAGAAGCACCACCGCGTGATTCGGGACCGTAACTCTGGGTTTGAGTAACTCTGAATTTGTTTAAAACTGCTGCTCTGGCAAGAATGATCCCTGCTGTGATGAGACCCTGTCCCCCACTTCCGCTTAATCTGATTTCTTTTTTGAAAATGTTTTCTTTTTTATTCATCCTTTCCCCCTTCTACCGGGTTAAGTTTTTCTACAAGTTCATCATATCGTTTTGTATACTCGGGACGAATCTCTTGTCTGAAAATACCGCGTTGCATTTTTCCTTCTCTATCTTCAGCAGATAATTTTTCGTATGCTTTGATAGGAATGATGTTCTCTTTCATTTTCTGCATCATGGCAGGAGCATCACCTTTTTTATTGAGTCTGCCATAGATAACAGGACAGGCGCTGACGATTTCCACAAGAGAAAATCCTTTGTGATCCAATGCTTTAGCAATAAAATCCTGAGCTTCGAGTGCATGATAAGCAGATGTTCTTGCTACAAATGTTGCACCCGCACCCAGAGCAAGATTACAGATATCAAAGGTGTTATCGATATTACCATAAGGCATGGTTGTAGCTCTGTCTCCCGTTGGTGTTGTAGGAGAATACTGTCCACCGGTCATCCCGTAGATATTGTTATTGATAAGTATCACAGTAACATCAATATTTCTTCTGGCAGCATGGATGAAATGGTTACCACCAATAGCTGTGGCATCACCATCACCGGTTATTACCATCACCTTCATATCCGGTTTATACATTTTGATTCCTGTTGCATAGGCAATAGCTCTACCATGCAAGGTATGTAATGTATTCAGATCTACATAAACCGGCATACGGCTGGAACATCCAATCCCGGATACCATAGCCAGATTATCTTTATCAAGTTCCAACTCTGCAATTGCTCTGATGGTTGCACCAAGTACTATACCATTACTGCAACCGGGACACCAGACATGTGGAAACTTCTTGTTGTGTCTGAGATATTTATGTATAATTTTTTGTGGTATCTTTTTCATTATTTCACCTCCCTGACTGCATCGACAATTTGTTCAGGTGTGATTAATTATCCATCGCTTCTTTTGCTTTCTGTAATACGTTTGGTTTTTTTGTTATCGTAATTCCAAACACCACCCATTACGCGTTTAACTTCCAAAGAAAGTTGACCCTGGTTCATTTCAGGAATAATAATAGCTTTTTTATCAGCCATATATTTCTTCACTGCATCATCAGGGAAAGGCCAGATAGTTAATGGACGAAGCAAGCCAACTCTTTTACCTGATTTTCTCAGGATTTTTACAGCAGCTTTAGCAGCGCGTGATACAATACCTGCTGCGAAGATAACTGTTGTTGCATCTTCCATCATAAAACTTTCGATCTGTACAAGATCATTGATATGATGCGTAATCTTGTTTTGAAGACGATCCATCATAATTTCCACTTCATCAGATCTATTAGTTGGGAAACCATGAGCATCATGAGCAAGACCAGTTACATGGAAACGATATCCTTCACCAAAACTTGCCATCGGAGATATATATTTCGGCTTATCTTCGTAATGTTTATACCATTCCGGTGGTACATTTGGTTTAATTCTGTTGATAATTTTAACCTTGTCTAAGTCAGGAAGTTCTACATCTTCACGCATGTGACCAAGAACTTCGTCTGATAACAGGACAACACAGGTTCTGTATTTTTCAGCCAGGTTAAAAGCTCGTATTGCTAATTCATAACTTTCTAATACAGAGTTTGGATAAAGAACGATGGCCGGAGCATCACCGTGATTTCCCCAACGAGCCTGCATTATGTCTGATTGAGACGGACTAGTTGGTAAACCTGTACTTGGACCACCACGCATTACGTTAACAACAACGCAAGTTGTCTCAGTCATTTTTGCAAACCCAATGCCTTCCTGCATAAGAGAAAATCCGGGTCCACTGGTTGCTGTCATCGCTTTAGCGCCGGCAAGTGAAGCACCAATGATGGCCGAGATACTTGCAATCTCATCTTCCATTTGAATAAATGCTTTCTTTCTTTTCGGCAGTTCTAAAGACATAATCTCTGCTACTTCTGTTGAAGGGGTAATTGGATATCCAGCGAAAAAATCGCATCCTGCATCAAGAGCTCCTACTGCGATTGCTTCGTTACCCTGCATCAAGACACTTTTTCTTTTCTCTGTTCTCTGTGATTTCTTTGTTGCCATACTCTTCCTCCTACCTTTTCGCACCGGTTATTGCAAAGTTAGGACAAAGTCTGTCACATGTTTCGCAATGGATACATTTTTCCGGATGTTCAACAAATGGAGATCCATCAGGTTTTCTTCCCAATACTCCTACTGGACAGAAAGCTACACAAATACCGCACTTTACACACCAATCATGATAGATGTATACGGGTGATTTCTGATAGTCGCCCTCTGTCATGACTTCGGTATCTTCAACCTCCATCTTCACAGATGAATCTTCGATCTTTATGATCGTTCCCTCTCTGTGCTTTTCAATTTTTTCAGACATAATCATCTCCCGATTCTTACTTTTATTTGATTATTTAAGAATTTATTTTTATTGTTTTTGTTATTTGTAGTTATTAAAAAAAGCAGGGGAATTCCTGCTTGGGTTCTTGGGTTTGTTTTGCAAATTTTAAAGAGTGGTTCCGGTTCCATAAGATCTAACTCTTAACGAGTTATAAACCCTCCAATTCGAAAATTCGATCTCTTAATTGGGCTGCTTTTTCAAAATCTAATTTTTCTGCAGCTTCTTGCATCTCTCTTTTCAGCAATTTCAAAACTTTTTCTTTTGAGTCTAAATCCAAATAATCAAGGAACTTAGACTTATCCCCTTTTTCCGGTTTTTTACCGTCTTTATTATAACCTTCCGCCACACTTGTAGAAGTCATTATGTCGTCAACATTTTTTTTGATTGTCTGCGGAGAAATGTTATTATCCTCATTGTACTTAATCTGTTTCTCCCTTCTCCTATTGGTTTCATCTACGGTTTCTGAAATCGCATCTGTCATCTTATCGGCATAAAAAATCACCTTACCATTTATGTTTCTGGCAGCTCTTCCTGCAGTTTGGATAAGTGAGCGGGTCGATCGCAGAAATCCAACCTTGTCGGCATCCAATATTGCCACCAGAGATACCTCCGGCATATCCAACCCTTCTCGTAACAGATTGATCCCAACCAATACGTCAAATTTACCAAGACGCAGATCACGTATGATCTTGGATCGTTCGATCGTATCTATCTCACTGTGCATGTAGCGAGCTTTGACTCCTGCCTTATCCAGATATTCACTGAGATCTTCAGACATCCTTTTCGTTAATGTCGTTACCAGAACCCGTTCTTTCTTCTCTGTGCGTAATCTTATCTGTTCCAATAGATCATCCACCTGCGTGCCTACAGGTTTGATCTCTATCTCTGGATCTACTAATCCGGTTGGACGTATAACCTGCTCGACAAAAACTCCCTCTGTTTTTTCCATTTCGTATTTACCCGGTGTTGCAGAAAGAAAGATAACCTGACTGATCTTCTTCTCAAATTCGTCAAATTTTAACGGCCTGTTATCAAAAGCAGAAGGAAGCCTGAATCCATAATCAACCAGATTCTTCTTGCGGGTATAATCTCCACCATACATAGCATGAACCTGAGGAATTGTTGCGTGCGATTCATCCATAATCATCAGGAAATCTTCGGGAAAATAATCCAATAAACAGTAGGGAGGATCTCCCGGGTTTGTTCCGGTAAGATGACGGGAGTAATTCTCGATCCCGGAACAAAATCCAAGCTCTCTCAGCATTTCAAGATCAAAATTAGTACGTTGCTCAATCCGCTGAGCTTCGACAAGCTGGTGATTCTTCTCAAAATAACTTACCCTCTCTATCATCTCTTCTTTGATAGATTTTATTGCTTTATTGAGAATATCCCGTGAGGTTATGAAGTGATTTGCAGGATAGATCGGATATTCATCAACTACCTCCAAAACACGATTATCAAGGGGATTTAAGCGCGAAATTTTTTCAATCTCATCACCGAAAAACTCCACCCTGATTGAGTGCTCCATATAGGCTGGATAGATATCAACAATATCCCCATTCACCCGAAAAGCACCACGTTCGAAAGCAATATCATTACGACCATAATGGATCGCTATAAGTTGTTTAAGCAGATCATCGCGATCTATCGTTTCACCCACCTTGATGCGAAGATGAGCCTCACGATACTCTTCGGGTATCCCTAATCCATAGATACAGGAAACACTGGCAACAATTATGACATCGCTGCGCTCCATCAGGCTCATGGTTGCATGCAGACGAAGCTTCTCGATCTGTGAGTTAATATCCGAATCTTTTTCTATATAGATATCACGTCCCGGGATATAGGCTTCGGGTTGATAATAATCGTAATAACTTATAAAATACTCAACAGCATTGTCGGGAAATAGTTGTTTAAATTCACCATATAACTGGGCAGCCAGGGTTTTGTTGTGAGAAATCACCAGGGTGGGTTTCTGATATTTTTCTATCACATTAGCAATGGAAAAGGTTTTGCCTGAACCAGTAACCCCCAGAAGTGTCTGGTATTTTTCTCCCTTATTAAGACCATCCAAAAGCTCGCTAATAGCTTGAGGCTGATCACCAGTCGGCTTATAATCTGACTTAATCTTAAATTTACCCATAGAATTCTCTTTAGTTTTTTTCAATGTGGAAGGCAAGATTTTTTTGGATAAAATTTAGACTTATCATCTGTCAACCGCCTGTCCACCGTAGCTTTTTGGCGAAGGTGGATCAACCGTCATCTGTCAACCACCTGCTTGCCTTGTCGTAGCTTTGTGTAGACACGTCAACAGTATTTTGAACAACATCATAGAACACACTCCAACCCCTCCAAACCCAAAGATTAAAATAACCCTAAAGGACTATCCCCCTTGATGTTAAGGGGGAATTAAAGGGGGATTAGCTCCCAGTTAAGCAATAAATTTCCAATTAGTTAATCTCCCAAATTCCATGAGCGTCATCAAATTACCTCCGTGAACGCAAGGAACATATTCCTTCGCCTCTCGCTTAATCTCACACACTTTTTCTTAAGCCGCTTTTTTCTTTTCGAAGATCCTCCGTAGCCTTGGCGAAGGAGGATTCCTTTTTCCTTTTTTTATTGACCTCTCACTTCTTACTTCAATTTCTGAATGTGGAGAAGGAAATCTATGAAAAATATTAAAAATCTTACCAGTGGAAACTTCCCGGAGATTATTCCGGATAAGTTAAATTATATCTACATTCTTTTAATTCTATTGGTTGTTATCGTTAATTACATCCCCATGATTTTGAATAATGGGATTGAGACAACAACACATTTCAATTATCTGCGAACGGATATTCCGCAGGATAATGATAGTTACTGGCTGGATACGATTAATGGAGGTACACCTTATTATCCTCTCACAAAAACCATAGAAAACAGGGTTGCCATAACCACCCTGCAATGGATCGGTCAATTTACCGATTGGAGGATTATTTTTGTTTTTCTCTGCGGTGTTGGTGTTTTTCTCTTTCTGAAGTTCAGACGATTAAAATCATTACCAGCTCTAATGGGAACATTGATTTATGCACTAACCATCGCAGCTACAAGCGATCAATTTCATGGTGATGCTTTTGGTTTTATTGCTATTTGTTTCTTCCCCTGGGTGGTGTTCACGCTACAATATCTAAAAGAACGTCGCAGCGTTTTTGCCTTTGCTCTTCACACGTTATCTATGATCATGATCTTCAAAACACTTTGTTGGGAGATCATGTTTTCTACAGTTATCTTCCTGTTTATTAATTATTTTCTGGAGATTAAACGGCAGAAAGTAAAACATTTATTTACTTTCTATTTTCTTAGTTTGACAGGTTTGATATTTGCCTTTGTATCAATTCATTATCCCATGGTTTATATTTTGGAATTGTTACCCAAAATTACCATTTCTTCTTCATATTCCAGATTATCTTATTTTGGTTTGATAACCATAATTTCCGGCATAGCTTATGCAATTCCCAGTATTACGCAACATATCCTTAAAACAATGGAATCATCACGTGATGATCATCTGAAATTATTTAAACGAATCATCATCTATACTGCTTCAATTTTTATGATTCTGATTTGGGGTTTACTTATATTTAATGATAAAATTCCAGATCATCGCCTGTTAATCTCAATAACTTTTTTGATCCTATATTGCGCCTTAACCTTGATCCTGCTTAATGAAATCATTTCTAAACGCGTCTATTTGATCGCCTTAATGGTCATTGTGGTTATCAGCTTAATCACAATGAATCATTGGACATACCTGATCCATAGCACCGACCAGGTAGAGGAATCTGTAGATCAAATCGAGGAGACCAGCCAATTCCTGAAAAGGGATTCCGAAGTTTTCAGGATATTTAATCTATCCAATAATCTTAATTACCAGCAACTGGATGTGAATGTTTCAGTTTTACGAAGTGATTTCCCCTACATTCTGAAGCGATATAATGAATTGATCGAGAATTGCCTTCTCCATGAGGTAGAAAACCGGGTCCCATTTAATTGGAATGTCTTGAATATGCTCAAGGTAAAATATCTGATTTATAATGAGAAATTACCGTATCAACATCTAGAATATGCCTTCTATGATATGGAAAGCAGCAATATCATCTATCGGGATATTGATTACAAACCCGGACCCTGGTTTGTTGACTCTCTGGAGGTCTGGGAATCGCAATCACTTGTTCTACACAGGATTAATGACCAGGATTTTGATCCAAACACAACGGCAATATTGGAAACAGAAATCGCAGATAATATCCAATTCAGCGAGGATCGCGGTATTCATCCAACCTTGATAAAAAAAGATTTTATGCTTTATAACAGCCATAGTAGCGCAACTGGATTAATGGTGATCAGTGAGATCTATTTTGCTGGAAGATTTGGTTGGAAAGCCTATATAGATGACCAACCTGTGCCGATTTACCCGATAAATCACAGTCTTAGCGGAGTAGTTGTTCCTGCGGGAGAACATCGGGTGATGTTTGTCTTTGAACCAGCCCATTTTAATCTATTTGCCAACATAAACCTTTACACATTGCTGCTGGTATTTATTTTGCTGATTATTGGATTTATCCTGTATCTGAGAGAAAATTATAAGGGGGAAATTATATATGTCCTCAGGAAGTAAATTGTATGTTGTATCGGTGCATATTGGGAATCCCAAAGACATGACACTGAGAGCCATTGAGGTATTAAAAGAGGTAGATTTTGTTATCGTTGAGGAGTATAAAAGCGGCAGCAGAATTTTGAATCAGTATGATATCAAGAAACCGATGGCGATTCTTAATGAGCATAATGAGAATAAAGAAACGGTTGAGATTTTAAAGAAATTACAGACAGAACCTTTAAAGGCGGCTTTGATCAGCGATGCAGGTTCACCTGTTTTTGCCGATCCGGGAAGTCATCTGGTTTGGCAATGTCACCAGAATAATATTTCTGTATCGACTGTACCGGGCGCTTCATCATTGATTGCGGCATTAATGGCCAGCGGACTTGAATGTAAGAAATTCTTCTACTACGGTTTTTTATCTGCCAAAAGAGAGGAGAGAGTTAAAGAATTGGAAAAACTCCCTAAACATGTAGATATCGTTTTTCTGGAAGCTCCCTACAGGTTACCTGCTTTGATGAGAGATTTTATCCAGGTTCTTGGTAAACAGCGTAAGGCGATTATTGCCTACAAACTAACCCAACCTGAAGAGCAGGTTTTCTGGGGAAGTTTGCAAGAATTATCGGTTATGACTGATGGTTTACCTAAGGGCGAGTTTGTGTTTATCTTAAAGAAATTTAAACCAAGACCACGCTATCAGAAAAGATGATCAAACAGAGCGACAACCGCTACTTTTTTGTAGTAAACACCACAGCTGGTCGTGGAAAAACAGGGAAAATTCTTAATAAATTAATTGAACGTTTGAAAGAAAAAAAGATCCATCATGAGCTATCAATTACCAAACATCCTCTTCACGCGATTGAACTGACAAAAGAAGCCATTAAAAAGGGGTTTCGCACGATCATTGCTGTTGGCGGCGATGGTACCATCAATGAGGTTGTAAACGGCATTATCAAATCAAAGAAAAATGATCTTGTAAAGCTTGGTATTATCCCGGAAGGTGGTGGCAATGATTTCGCCAGAAATTTCGGGATAGGTAGTGATATTGATGATGATATCGAGATCATCATGAGAAGTGATACCAGGAAAATTGATGTCGGATCTATCGAAAACCGCTATTTTATCAACGCCCTGGGTATTGGTTTTGATGCCAGTGTAGCACAGTATGCTGCCGGTATCAAATTTCTTAATGGTTTACCTCGCTATTTCATGGCGTTGATAAAGGCTGCAATAAAGCTGAAAAATCACCATCTGTTTCTAAAGGTAAATGAACGACTTCTGGATCTGTCTACTCTGCTTGTATCAATTGGGAATGGACTCTCAACCGGGGGTGGATTTCTGTTAACACCTAATGCTAAAGTTGATGATGGTAAATTTGATATCTGTATTATTAAAGCTGTTAAACTGGGAAGAATTCCTAAGATACTGGGTCGAGTATTAGCTGCTAAGCATCTTGATCTACCCGAGGTTGAAATTATCCAAACTGATACGATTGAGATATGCTCTGATAAGATCGTTCCTATCTATTATGATGGAGAATT
>CAYYLA010000024.1:0-9651 GCA_964441785.1 uncultured Candidatus Cloacimonadota bacterium
TGCAAAAGCCAGGATACGATTTGCGGCAATTCCAGAGGATGTAATAGAAGCCCGGGTTATTTCCATTGCTCCTGAGATTGATCAGGTAAACCGGACCTGCGAGATATGCTTATCAATAGAAAATAATGGTAAGATCAAGGATGGGATGTTCTGTGAGATGAAGATAGAAGCTGAAACCTATCCGGATCAGATCCTGGTTCATAAGGATGCCGTTTTGGTTAGAAGTGGCCGTAAACTGGTTTTTGCAGTGGAAGGTGACAAAGCGAAATGGCAATATGTAGAGATAGATAAGGAAAATGATAGATTCTGTTCTATCTCTGAAGGTGTAAAAGAGGGTCAGAATATTGTTATTGAGGGTAATTTTTCTTTAGCACATGATGCTTTGGTTAAGGTTAAAGAAGAAATAGATTTTAAAACAATCCAGGAAAAGTTTTAATCCATGAAGATTATAAAGCTCAGTATAAACAGGCCTATAACAATCCTGATGGTCTTTTTACTTATTATATTAACAGGTGTAATCTCATTAAGTCGATTACCTGTAGAATTTTTACCGGATTTTGGATATCCGCAACTTACCATAATCACCAATTATCCTAATTCTTCTCCTGAAGAGGTAGAAACATTAATTACACAGCCAATTGAAGAGATTGTTTCAACGTTGAAAGGAGTGAAGAGTGTGAACTCGATTTCTCGCTCCGATGTATCTGTTATAACCTTAAAATACAATTGGGGAAACGACATGGCTTATGCTTCCTTAAGTTTGAGGGAGAAATTGGACAATATTCGTTTCATGTTACCCGAGCAGGCAGATCGTCCAAACATAGCAAAGCTGGATCCTTCGGAAGAACCAATAATGTATATCACTCTATCAAATCGTAATTCAGATAATATCTCTGAGGTACAGCAAATGGCGGAGAACCTGATTAAGAGGAGGCTTCAGCAATTAGAAGGTGTAGCAGCAGCTGATGTGATTGGTAATCTGGAAGAAGAGATTGAGATAGTATTGGATGAGGACAAGGTAAAGACGTTAGGTTTAAGTCTTTCAGATATATCAAGCCGGATTGTTAATTCCAATTATAATATACCGGGTGGAACAATAAAAGATGGTCATTATCGATTTAATCTGAAAATTGTTGGTGAATATCAATCGGTTGAAGACATTGGTTTAACACCGATTTATTATGGCTCTGATGGATCAATTTTTACGTTGGATGATGTAGCAGAGATACGTTTTACTTACAAAGATGAAAAAAGTATTACACGCCTAAATAAGAAAAGGTCATTAGGAATATTGATCAGAAAGGAAGCTGGAACCAATACCGTAAATGTTTGTGGAACGGTTAGGAAAGCTCTGGATATGATGAGAGCAAATCATCCTGAGATAGATTTTGCGGTTGTGGTTGATCAATCCACCTTTATTCGGGAATCCATAAAGAGTGTACTGGAAGCAATTTTACTGGGAGGTATTCTGGCGTTCCTGGTTTTATTCATGTTTCTCAGTGATATTCGCAGTCCTTTCCAGATTGCTGTTGTAATTCCAATCTCGATCCTGGCGGCATTTATTCTGATGTATTTCAATAAGATAAGTCTGAATATAATCTCTTTATCTGGCTTAGCTTTAGGTGTTGGGATGCTGGTTGATAATTCAATTGTCGTATCAGAAAATATTTACAGGCACCATCAACAGGGTAAGAGTTGGAAAACAGCAGCTTATGAAGGTTCTAAAGAAGTTGGTATGGCAATCACAGCATCTACATTGACAACCCTGGCTGTTTTTATCCCAATTCTCTATGTAAAGGGTATTGCCGCATCAATGTTTAAACAGCAGGCATTAACAGTAACCTATTCTCTGCTTTCGTCTCTTTTTGTAGCAATTACCTTATTACCTCTTATGGCTTCATTAAGAGGTAAAAATATTCCTAAACATGTTGCATCAGGCAAACCAAAATCAACAGTAAAAAAGATTCTTCTCAAGATTTTTTATGTCATATTATTTCCTTTCAGGCTGATCTTTTTATTTCTCAAGTTATTGGTTGATTTTGTCGGAAAGATTATATTCTCCATAATTTCAATACTATCAAAACAATTTCAATTATTCTTTAACCGCTTTTCTATCCAATATGAAAAACTATTGGACAAAACACTGAAAAGTCCCTTGAAAACAGTAATAATTTTCATCATTCTCTTTGCTGTATCGTTGTTTATCTTAAATAATTTGGATAGAGAGTTCTTTCCCCAATTTGAACAATCTCAGTTTACTCTTAATCTTAAATTGCCACCTGGCACACCGCTTAATAAATCCGATGAGGTTGTGTCGCTTATAGAATCTGTAATTACTGATGATAGACGTGTGAAGAATTTCTTCACATCAATAGGAAAGTCAACTGATGATATGCTCTCGTATTATCTGGAAGAATCTTCATCGGAAAATATGGCGGAAATTAAGATAAACCTTAACAATGGCATCTCTTCTATTGATGTGATAGAAGATTTCAGGATGTTGCTCAGTGATATCCCTGGATCAATTAATTTTAAGTATGGAGATAATATTCTTTTATCCTATCTGGAATTTGAAGAATCCGGTTTATCCATTGTCTTTAGTGGTGATGATCTGGAATCAATGGCAGAAGGTGCAGCAAAGGTATTACAACGAATAAAAGCCAATGATATTTTTAATAATATCAAAACCGATTTTGAAACACGATCTCCAATTATTCGATTAGAAGTAAACCGACAAAGTGCTGCTTTGTATAATATCCCCGTTGATAAAATAGCAGAGCAGATCAAGGCAAATATTGTCGGAGACAAGGTTAGTGAATTCAGAGATTTTGATAACAAAATTGATATTACGCTTAAACTCGAAAAGGAGCTGAATCTGGAGCAGTTGTTGGATCAGGTAATCTTGTGGAATGGTCAATTTATACCATTGAGATTACTGGTTGATAGTGAAAAGACTTTTTCCTGGGAAGAGATTAAGCGATCAAACCAGAACAGGCAATTTACCATTGTGACGCAGTATAGTTGTAAGATGAAGGAGGCTGTTTCGACATTGGAGAAATATCTCAGAATGGAGAGTGATGATTTGATTTCGAATCGCACTGAAATCTCTGGTGTAAATAAAGAGGTAAATAGCTCAATGAAATCCATGCTCTATGCTTTGATCTTTGCAATAGTTCTGGTTTATATGATTCTTGCATCTCAATTTGAGTCTCTGAAACTACCCTTTATAATTATGTTTGTTGCACCCATGGGGGTTATCGGTGTTGCATTTGCTCTATTCTTGACAGGTACTTCAATTAGTGTGATGTCAACATTAGGGATGGTTGTATTGGCTGGGATTATTGTAAATGATGCAATCTTATTGGTTGATTATACAAACAAATTAAAGAAGAAGGGATTGAGGATTGATTTAGCTATCAAAGAAGCAGCAACAACCAGGTTACGTCCGATATTAATGACCACTTTTACTACTGTATTGGGGTTGTTACCTTTAGCTATGGGTGTTGGAAGTGGGGCAGAGTTACAATCTGCGATGGCTGTTAGTGTAATTGGTGGGATGCTTTCTGCAACGTTTTTAACGTTGATATTCATACCGGTTTTATATTTGATTTTTAATAAAAAGGAGCTAAAATGAAACGAATAATCTGGGGGATTTTGATCAGTTTATGTCTTATCTCTTGTGGTAAGAAGAGGGGAAAGGTAGAGATCGTTTATGAGGATGGTATTAAGGTTGTAAAGAATCAACTACTGGAATTTACTGAGTTTGATCTAGAACCTGAGTTAGTGATTGGGGAGGGAGAGAGTGATGATCAATTTTTCTCTGATCTGAGTGATGTTAAAGAAGATAAATCGGGCAACATCTATGTATGTGATGCAGCTGAAAATCATATCAAAGTGTATGATGAAAATGGAAAATTTCTTAGATTAATTGGTAGACAAGGTGAAGGTCCAGGTGAATTTAACAGTCCGGTTTGCACAGGTTTTCTTAGTGATGGGACTTTGATCGTTGCCGATCAGGGGAATCAACGCTTTCAGCTATTTTCATCGGAAGGTGACTTTATTGATTCTCATAAGCTGGAGTCCAGTGCTCCTGGGCAATTTATTGTAACAAAAGATGATGAAATCTACAATAAACCACGGATGATATTTATTGTAGATGATAGTGATATTCCTCTTTTCTATAAATATGATAGATCTTTTAATCAGATTGGAGCAATCGGGAAAGTCGAGGATCAGGGTGATACCTTTAAAACTCACTTAATGGCCAGTGGACATTTAGCCCAGAAAAGTGATAATATTCTATTAGCATTTAACATGATTAATAAAATTCATCTCTATGAGGATGGTACGCTAACAGAAAGAATAGAGCGAAAACTAAACTATGTTCCAGCAAAACCGGAGATTAAAACTGTCCAAGATGGTGATAATATATCGATTCAGGCAATTATTGATCCTGTTTGCATAGATATAGATGTCGATAGTAGAGGAAATATTTATCTCTTATCTCCTTATAAGTCTTCTTACGAAGAGAGTGATGAACAGGATGATTGGGACGTGAGTGAGAAGTTTGATATTTTACTGGAGGTATTTACCTCGGAGGGTGAAATCATTAAATCGATGCCATTACGTGGTATTCACTCAAGTAATCTTTACATAGGGAAAGGGGATAAACTGTATCTGTTAGATAGCTACAACATGCAGGTGTTGAGGTATCCAAAAATTATATAAATTGGAGTATTTATGCGAAAAAATTCAAGCTTGATAGTAGGGTTGATTCTGCTGATTTCTACGCTGCTTTATAGTGAAAATATAGACATTTTTGATTGTGTTGATAGTGCACTGGAGCATTCAAATGTGATAAAATCATCAAAGGCTGAATTGGATAATTACCGAAAACAGCGTTTTTCCAACTATGCTTCCTTTTTGCCATCGTTTTCTGCATACTCGTCAGCAACCTATGATATAGACGAAAATCAGATTGGCGAATATGGTATAAATGTATCGGAAAAATTATCACTTTTGGATAGTAGATTTGGTTATATATCTTATTATAATGCTTTAGTAGATCGCAAAAAATTGGAGCTGAAAATTGAAAAGCAGGATGAGATTCTGACTGTTATTGATAGTTACTTCAACCTGCTAAATCTTAAGCAGCAATTACTCCATTACACCAATACAAAAATCCAATATCAACAAGAGTTGACTTATATCGAGGAGTTGATTCCAATTGGTACAAGAACAGAATTTGAACGGTTATCGGTAGAAATTGAGTTACAGAACATCGAACTTGCGATCAGCAAGTTAAACAGATTGATTACGGTTGGATTGATGGAGTTATCAGATAAATCTGGGATATCCAATATAAGGATAGAGGATATCTCTGATATAAGTCAGGAAATCATTGAGGATAAAGAAATTATTCAGCAGCCGATGGATAATCACCTTTCGATTATGGTGCAATCACAAAGCCAGCAGATGTCCAATATTGAGAAGGGTATAAGTTTTAAGAAGCTTCTTCCTGATCTATATGTAAGCGGATATTATAGTAGGACAAAGCGTGATTATTGGGAGGATTCCAACCAGATCTATGATTACGAGGGAAACTATATCTCACGCGATACTAATCAGGAGTATTGGGAGGTGTCATTAAATGTAAGTATAGATTTTGGGTCATGGTTACAGAATTATTCATCCTATAAAATAGCGGCGAATAATTATCGTAGAGAGATCTATAATTTCGAAGATTTAACACAATCAATCAGGATAGATAAAATGAACAAAATAGCTGATGTAGAATATTATCTTGATGAATTTACCATCAATGAAAAGCGGTCTAAACTTGCCGATGAGAAGTTTACATTAGCACAGGAACGTTTCCGAAGTGGTTTGATAAATTTTCTGGATTACAATAATGCACAAACAGAGTTATTGGAATCGAAAACCTCTTTGGTTGAATCAAGAAATTCATATCTAAAATCATTAGCATTATGGCAGGCAGCTAATGGAGATCCAATACTGGGAAAATATTAGGAGGAAGAATGAAAAAAATATTGATAATATGTTTAGTAATATTAGTAGCAATCAGTTTATTCGGAGAAGTGAAGATCGTCGAAAACAAGATGAATCCCAAGGTTGATAGTTACAGTTTAAAACTTACCAAGACAATAGAGCTTGGAGATGAAGCCGGTTTGGTTCAGGATTATCTTATTCTTGATAACAGGATAATTTTATGTGATATGCAGAGCAAGATGATTTTGATTTATTCTATGGATGGCGAAACAGTAAAAATATTGGATACTGTTGGCAATGGTCCGGGAGAATTGAGTATGCCGACAAACTCATTTGATGATGAGAAAAATAATCGTTTTGGTATTGTTGATCAGATGAACAGACGGACATCTTATTTTACTTATGATGGTGAGTATATAGAAGATGTCAATTTTGACAACATGGAAGTTCCAATGCGCATTCACTATGATGGTGATTATGTTATCGATTTTTTCATGGGAATAGAGTTTAATCGTAACACAGGAGAGATCCTTTCTAAACCTACGATTAGATCGAGTAAAGGTGAAGAGCAGGCAATCTTGTTCACAGATTCCTTTAATCCAATGCAGATGAATATTGGAGGTGATTATTTTCCAGTATATGTAATAGAGAATGGGTTGTTATATATATCCAAACTGAATCCGGAAGATTATGTTATTGATGTAAAGAGTCTTGCAGGTGAAGATATAATGCAGATCAGGAAGAAGTATAAGAAAACCAAACGAAGTGAAGAAGATATTGCCGAGATAGAAGAGCGCTTGGAAGAGGTTAAGAAGCAGATCGAAAACACAGCGGTTGATTTTAAAATGGATTTTACCGGATATGAATATGCCAATGCGATTAATGCTGTTTTATCAAATGAAGGCAATATCTGGGTTTTCACTCAAGACAAAGAAGATATGATGTTTGATATAATTGATAAATCAGGCAAAATTATTGCGCAATGTAAACCAGAAAAAAGCATGTATCAACCACGTTTTCATAATGGTTACCTGTATGATCTTCATGGTGATGAGGATAGTGGATATAGTATCGAAAAATATGAAGTTATCCGTTAATTTGAGGTTGTATTGATATTATCGCGATTTGCCCTTGATAAGCCCGTTACAATTATGATGATTTACATAATCATAATTGTAATGGCGGTTTATTCTGTTTGGAATCTTCCTCTTTCGTTACAACCAAATCTGAATTATCCACGATTAACAATTGTAACAGGATGGTCGGATGCTTCTCCAGAAGAAGTTGAAGCAAATATTACCTCACCGATAGAATCTATCGGAAGTAGTATAGAGGGTGTAACAAATGTGAAGTCAACTTCTTCACGGCAATCATCTGTTGTAAATCTAGAATTTGCTCGTGAAACAGATATGGATTATGCCAGGTTTGAATTGAATGAAAAGCTTCAATTACTGGAAGAACAGTTACCGCAAAATGCAAATCCATCAATTGCCACCTATGTCCCACGAGAATTTCGGGAAGAGGAATTTCTTAAATATGGAATTACGGGTCCATTTGAATCCTCAGAGCTGGAAGAGATTATTGATAATAACATCCGTTACAGAATTTCATCGTTGGAAGGTGTATCAAATTGCACTATTGGAGGTGGCTCATCCAGGGATGTGGAAGTAAGAGTTAAGAATTTACAGTTAAACCAATATTATGTATATCAGATACGATCTGTATTATCCAACCATGGAGAGAAATATGCCGTAAGTGGTTTTAACATGCAGGGTGAATCGTTGATTATTCAAATAGATGATCGCTACAAAAGCTTGAAGGAATTGAAGAATCTCACCTTACGGTCACCAGGTGGGGAACAGGTGTTATTATCTCAAATAGCAGATGTTATGATGATAAAAGGATCTTCATATAATTACAGCAGGTATGATGGAGCGGATCAACTTACATTAACAATCGAGAAGGAGAACACGGCAAATGCCATCAAACTATCATCAAAAGTAAAAAAAATCATCAAAGATGCAGAAGTTGGGCTTCCTGAAGGTATAAAAATTGTAAAATTTGATGATGAAGCCGAGGAAATTATTGAAGATATGGAGGTACTTTATCAGCGGGGTTTGCTGTCTATATTAATCATATTTCTGGTTCTTTTGATCTTTCTTAGACATCCCACTTCTACCATAATGGTATTGCTTTCGATACTGTTTTCTTCTGCATTAACCTTTACCTGTATGTTCTATCTAAGGATAGGATTAAACATGCTTTCTTTAGCCGGATTAGCTTTAGGATTTGGAATGATGGTTGATAATTCCATCGTTGTTTATGAGAATATTTTCCGATATCAATCGAAGGGTTTGAATAGAAAAGAAGCTGCGATAAAGGGCGTTTCGGAGGTAGCTCTTCCTATAACTGCTTCTACATTAACCACAGTAATTGTCTTTGCTCCGTTTCTCTATCTTCAGGGAGATTTGAAAATCTTCTATCTCCCTTTTGTGTATTCAACTGTTTTAGCTTTGATCTCTTCTTTGCTTGTCTCATTTACTTTTATTCCGTTGGTTGCTCATAAGTTTTTACATTTAACTAAGCATGTAAATCACGAAGATAGTTATTTCTTTAATCCAAATCTGAATTTCTATCAACGTATTGTTAATTTCTTTATTCGATTCAGGTGGATTTGGCTGGTTCTGGTGCTGGTATTTTTAGTTTTCTCCATAAGGATCTACGTCAAAGAAGTAAAAAAAGGATTTATTTTTGATTTTCCCAAGGATGATTATATAGGGATTCAGATTTCTCTTCCGGTGGGTTCCAATATAGATCAAACTGATAATATAGCCAGGATGTTTGAAGATAAGGTGTTAGATCAGGATGGCGTTAGTTCTGTTAAAACACAGGTGTACACACGTTTTTCATATATCAGAGTAGATTTTTCCGAAGCGATGAAAAAATCCGGTGAGCCCTTGATAATTCGGGAAAAGCTAAAAGCTTATGCCACAAACTTTGGGAATGCTAATGTTTATGTACATGGATTTGGACCGAGTTTTGGAGGTGGCGGGGTCTCAACAGCTAATTTCTCATTTGTGATAAAAGGGTATGATTATGAGGAATTAAAAAAGATAGCTGAGGATATGAAACATTATATGTATAAGGCAAATCGAAGGGTACAGGATGTTGATATTAACGCAATTGGCTGGTGGAAAAGTGATGTCCTTTATGAGTATCAGATCAGCTTTCTCAGAGAGAAATTGATTAATTATCAGGTTGATATTTACACAATAATATCACAAATTTTCACACGTATAGATCACCAGCAGAATGCACAGTTTGCGACCCTGGGAAGTGAAGAGTACTCGATATATATACGTGATGAGAATTACAAAGAATTTGCCATCGAGGATTTGCAGGAACTTGTAGTAACTAATACGGAAGGCAGGTTGATAAAATTATCAGAAGTTGCGCTTATCCAAAAAGTAGGCATTTTATCGGAAATCGAACGTGAAGATGAGCTCTATGTAAGACGGGTTAATTTTGATTATCGAGGTTCAAACAGGAAAGGCAGCAAATTTCTGGAAGCATTAAAAGAGACTTATCCTCTTCCTGTGGGATATTCTTTTGAGAATGAAGATAATTTTTTCAGTAGCAAAT
>CAYYLA010000024.1:9661-17254 GCA_964441785.1 uncultured Candidatus Cloacimonadota bacterium
GGTGCAATGGTATCAAGCCACGTATAATATGTATAAGTCATCGCTTCATTTCCCGCTGTTGTATTAGTATATATGGCGTTGAGTTCATTATTTGAATCCTTCAAATTTCCTTTTATTATTCTTCTTACAATCCCACTGGCTTTCGTTGGGGTTATTTATATGTTCTATTTTACTGAAGAAACCTTCGCTTCATCTGCTCAGATAGGATTGGTGTTACTGGTTGGAATTGTGGTTAACAATTCAATTATTATGGTTGATCATATAAATCTATTACGAAAAAAAGGTTTAAAGCGGATAGAAGCGATTCTTCAGGGATCCAGAGATAGGTTAAGACCAATACTTATGACCTCACTAACTACAATTGCCGGTTTATTACCTATGATGTTAAAATCAGTTGGTGGAAAGAATGATTTTTGGCGCTTACTATCACTCTCTACTATTGGTGGATTAGTAGCCTCAACTTTTTTTGTATTGACTTTTATCCCAGTGCTTTACAGCTTCTTTACCTCATCAAAAAAAACGAAGGAACCTCTTACTGATTAGATAGAAGCTTGTTTCTCTTCCATCGCTTATAGCTATCGATTGTATAAATGACTAATGCTGTCCAAATAAATAAGAATCCAATGAATTTTGTTGAATCGAAGGATTCTTTATAAATTAATACGCCAATTAAGAACTGGATAGTTGGGGCAATATATTGGATAAATCCCAAGTTTACTAAGGATATTCGTTGTGCTCCACCTGCAAAAAATAATAACGGAACTGATGTTGCTATTCCACTTGAAATGAGTAGTACATTGTTAGAGATTGTTGTATGTCCAAAATGACCGATACCTTTCCAATTCATCCAACCCAAAAGAAGAATTGAGGGAATGGCAACAAGAGACGTCTCAACGGATAACCCTCTGATAGAATTGAGAGATGATTGCTTTTTCATAAGTCCGTAGAATCCAAAGGTAAGCGCAAGGACGATAGCGATCCAGGGGAAATTACCAAATATAAAAGTGAGATAAAGGAGTCCAATAGATGCAATGATAATTGCTATCAGTTGGTTCTTATTAATTGTTTCTTTCAGGAAAATTCTGCCCAGAATAATGTAGATTAATGGATTGAGGAAATATCCTAAACTTGATTCTACAATATGACCTGAATTAACGGCCCAGATATAGGTAAACCAGTTAGCTGAAAGTAATAAAGATGAAACAAGATGATACGTCATTACTTTTTTATTTTTCAATACCTTCCGAATCCACTTAATATCCTTTTTGATGAGCAATAGAATTCCAAGAAAAACAAGAGACCAGGTTATCCTATGTAGAAGGATTTCCAGTGCTGGAATTCCCCTGATAGATTTCCAGAAAAGTGGTAGTAATCCCCAAAGTATATAGGCGAAAATTGCGTAAAGATATCCAATATTCATGATTAAAATGTGATGATCTGATAACCAGAATCTATATATTGAGTCATGCTTGGATGACCTTTCATATCATCTCCAAGAGGTAAATCCAAAGCCACAATATCTTCCAGAATACCCATTTTGGCAGAGCAGGCTTTACAAACGGAATCAATAAGGTTGTTATTGATAACATTATTGTACATCTTATTAAATGGGTGTGATGTTTCAGCTAATTTAGGTAATAAGGCGGTCGCGCTACCTTCGATTACTACTTTTACCTCATAACCTTTTTGTTTCATATCTAGAGCAGTTAACATGACATGAACAAAACACATCGATTCTCCATTGAATGCAAATAATACAAATTTTTTCATTTTTTCTCCTACTAATTAGATTTTTATCCAGCAATTATCTGGTAAAAGATCTCAGTAAATTAATCTCATCTGCCCAGATTTCATGATCCGGTGTTTCTAAAATGAGTGGTATTCCATTAAATCTCTGATCCTGCATAATGAATCTGAATGCATCTATTCCAATCTCACCTTTCCCAAGAGATGCATGTCTATCTACCTTCGATCCAATCGGTTTTAGCGAATCGTTCAGGTGCATAGCTCTGAGGTAAGGAAATCCAACGATATCTTCAAATTGCTGAAAGGTTTTCAAAAAACTGGTTTCATCTCTTATGTCATAACCCGAAGCAAATAGATGGCAGGTATCGATACAGATACCAACTCTACTTTTATCCTCTACCAATGAGATAATCTCTGCGAGCTGTTCAAAATTGTATCCAAGATTACTTCCTTGTCCTGCAGTGTTTTCTATAACTGCGATAACTGTTTCAGTCCGATTGAGAACATAATCAATTGCTTCAGAGATTCTGATAATACTATCCCTTTCGGAGATTTGTCTCAAGTGACTACCAGGGTGAAAATTCAGTAGCTGTAATCCCAATTGTTCACAGCGTTTGAATTCATCAAGGAAAGCATCGATAGATTTTTGATATTTGGCATCATCGGGATGTCCCAGATTTATTAAATAACTATCATGAGGCAGGATGATATTCTTATCAAACCCAAAAGTTTTGCAGTTATTATCAAATTCAGTAATCGTATCGTTGGTGAGAGGTTTTGATTTCCACTGTCTTTGGTTTTTAGTAAAGAGGGCAAAGGTATCAGCCTTAATTTTATTGGCATTAACTGGAGCATTTTGAACTCCTCCACTGCTACTGACATGTGCTCCCAGATATTTCATATAAAGCTCCAAGAAAAAAGGCGGATTTCTCCGCCTGCGAATATTTTATAAAACTAGATACTATAAATCACTTTCATCAATATGTTTTGTTAAGCGTTTAATTGCATCAAGTTGAACTTTTTGTACATTATGTTGTTTCGGAAGCTCGAATTTTACTTTTTCAACATTGGATAGAAAATCCAATAGTTGTTGATCTGTCATCTCTTTACATTCGATATCATCCTTAAGAAGATTGTTAACTTGAGATTGCCAATACTTTTCAGTAGCTTCATTTGGTTTTAATATCTCAAGTTCCTTAAAGGTATCCAATAAATCTGGCCACAGATTTGATTTTTTTGGATTTTTATAATGAGCTATCCTAAAATCATTTGTAATAGCTGTACCTTCGATTTCAAGGTAAGAAGGAGCTGGGAAGATAACATGTGATGGATCACTTTCATCAATATGAGTATTAATGGATATCATATACTTGCAATTTTTCAGGATTTTCTTCTGCTCTTCACAGGGTAGTTCACCATAGAATATTGCAAAATCAGATTTTGTGGGTTTGCCTGATTTGATTCCAAATCTTCTTAATCCTTTGAAATTACTGAAATGTGAAGTATTTAGTACTCCGGAACCATTACCGAAATCACAAATCATTGATGATAACATCCAGATATTCCAAACAGTTTCTTCTGTGATGAAATCTCTATTATAGATAAAGAGAGTTTTCTGTGGAAGTTCAAGATATATAGGTTCGATCTTCTCTTCTTTTGCTGTAATATCTTCAGTAATCTCATCTTCATCTTCATAGTAGTATTCAAGGATTCGATTGAGTGTTTCAGAAACTGGTTCTTCATTGAAGAGATTATCGGCAAAATCGTTAAAGTCTTTGTTTTCATTTGTGATAATAACAAGCTTTTTCCCCTTTTTCTGCTCGATACGACAAAGTGATTTAACAACTCTACTGATTTTTCCAACCAGGATAATTGTTTCAGCTTGTTTTATGTCCTCATAGGTTTTAGAAAAGAGTGTCGTATTAGCTAAAGTATCAACAAAGGTCTGTTCATAAGATAATGATGAAATATCAGCACCGATATTATCTGCTACAGTTTTCATTGCAAGTATCTCTTCGTTTGTTGAGGTAGGTGATAAATAGATGTTTTTGGTCTTTGCTTGTTCTAATTTATGCTTGATTGTCTGATACAGATTCTCTTTATCTGTAACTGGAACCCATTTTTTTGTGTCTTTTTCCAGATTATCTTCATTATGTAGATAAGGCTCTTTAATCCTGTCTGGATTTTCTAACATTTGCCATCCAAAACGACCATAGAAACAGAGATCTCTATCGTTAAAACTATTACCTCTGGCAGGTTCAATTGTTGTAATCTTATCTGTTTGAACATTAATCTTTATTTCGCAGCCTGTTCCACATAATCCACAATTCTGTTCTGTTGTTTCAACTGGATGTGGGTTGAGCTTATAATTAATGTTTTTGGGTAATAAAGCTCCGACAGGACAGACCTCTATACATTTACCACAGGATTGGCAGTTCGTCTGGGTAAGAGTTTCTCCAAACTCTGGGCCAACACAAGAACTGAAACCTCTGAAAATATAACCTAATACTCCGGGTCCCTGGGTTTCTGCACAGATTCTAACACAACGACCACATTTAATACATTTGTTAGGATCAAGTTGTATAAAGGGATGTGAATGATCAATAGGGTGTTGATTCTTAGCTCCAAAAAAGAGAGATGGGTCGACATTATACTCGGTAGCGTATTCTCTCAATTTACAGGTTCCATTAACTTGGCATCCGCACTCAAGACAACGATCAGCTTCTGCTTTTGCTTCCTCTTCGGAATATCCAAGCTCAACTTCTTTAAAATTCTTAACACGTTCCGAAGGATTCATTTCGGGCATAGCATATCTGTTAACTCGTTTATATTGCTTGTATTGTGTCGGATCTACGTCTTTAAGTTTCAGTTCTTTCTTAGAGTCATAGAGTTTAACAGGATCAAAAAGCATGTCACCATTAAGATATTGGTGTATGGAGTTTGCAGCAATTCTACCATCTGCAATTGCTTCGATAGCTGTAGCTGGTCCTCGTCTGAAATCTCCGCCTGCAAATACATTTTTAATGCCAATATGCATTGTTTCTTCATCAACAACGGCTGTAGACCAACGAGTTAACGGAATAGTTTTACCATCAATCTGGTTATTTTCCTGAGAAAGAAAATCCACATCGGGAGCTTGTGAGATCGCAGCAATTATGCCATCGAAATGTTCGTCGAAAAATTCCCCGGTTGGTTCCGGACGTCTTCTTCCACTGGCATCTGCTTCACCTAATTGCATCTTTTCGAATTTTATAGAATGTAATTTCTCTTTTTTCCCTATGCATTCAACCGGGTTTGTAAGAAAATATAATTTAGCTCCTTCTTCTTCAGCGTCATCAACTTCATAAGCTTCCGCTGGCATCTCTTTGCGAGTTCTCCGATAAACAAGGGTTACATCAGCACCATTTCTTTTAGCAGTTCTTGCACAATCAATGGCAGTATTTCCACCACCAATTATCGCAACTTTCTTACCAATCTTTGGCTTCTTGCCTAAGACAAAATCTTTCAGGTAGTCTACACCAAGGAAACAACCTTTTAAGTCGCTACCTTTTGTACGCATAGGAACAGCATTTTGAGCGCCAATGGCCAAGTATACCGCATCGTATTTTGCACTTAATTCAGCTAGTGTAATGTCTTTACCTATAGCTTTATTGGTTTTGATTTTCATCCCATTTTTACACATCAATTTGATCTCTTTATCAAGAATCTTCTTTGGTAATCTATATTCCGGGATTCCATATCTCAACCAACCTCCAGCAGCTTTTGAAGCCTCGAACAGCGTAACATTATAACCTTTATTACTTAGATAAAATCCACAGGTTAGCCCGGATGGTCCAGCTCCAACGATAGCAATTTTCTTATCCTTAGCCTCTTCTTTTTCTGGGATATAAGACCAACTGTCGTTAAGATCATAATCAGCTGCAAATCGCTTTAACTGTCTTATGGCGACAGGATCATCAACGATAGATCTTCTGCATTCTTCTTCACAAAATGCAGGACACACTCTACCAATTGAGAGTGGCATGGGCAGATTTTCTTTTATTACCTCAACAGCTTCGTGGTATTGTCCATTAGCTATTAAGGATACATAAGTTTGGATATCGACTTTATCGGGACAGGCGATTTTGCAGGGAGCTTCGCAGTCAGCATAATGGTCAGATAGAAGTAGTTCCAGAGCCATTTTTCTGGCTTTTTTTACTTCATCAGATTCCGTATCAATTACCATACCATCGCTTATTTGTGTTCCACAAGCTGTTACAAATCCTCTTCTATTTTCAACTTTTACTGCACAAACCCAGCAAGAACCAAAAGGTTTTAATTCTTTATCATGGCACAGTGTTGGAATTTTAAACCCGTGCTTCTCTGCTACTTCGAGTATTGTTTTGCCTGATTCGGCTTGAATCTTTTTTCCATTTAATACTATATTTATCATACAGGCATCCCCTTATGATTTTGTTATTGCATCGAATTTACATGTATCATAGCAAGCACCACATTTAATGCAGGCTTCCTGATCTATGACGTGTACTTTTTTGGGTTTTCCTGAGATTGCATCAACAGGACACTTTCTAGCACAGGCAGTACACCCGATACATTTATCTTCATCTATTTCAAACGTAATTAACGCAGTACAAACACCGGCAGGGCATTTCTTATCAACGATATGTGCAATATATTCATCTCTGAAGTATTTCAAGGTTGTTAAAACCGGATTAGGTGCTGTTTGGCCAAGACCACAAAGTGAACCTTTAATAATGTTCTCAGAAAGCTCTTCTAAAGTTTCCAGGTCTTCCATTTTACCTTTTCCTTCAGTAATCCTGGTAAGAATTTCTAACATACGTTTTGTACCAATACGACAGAATGTACATTTCCCACAGGATTCATTCTGAGTGAAATTAAGGAAGAATTTGGCAACATCAACCATGCAGGTAGATGTATCCATAACCACCATACCACCGGACCCCATAATTGCTCCAGTTTTATTTATGGAGTCATAATCAACAATTGTATCTAAAAGTTCAGCCGGTACACAACCACCGGATGGTCCTCCTAATTGGACACCCTTGAATGGTTTGTCTGTAAGCATACCACCGCCGACTTTGTAAATAACATCTCTTAGAGGCATACCCATAGGGACTTCGATGAGACCACTGTTCTTAATTTTACCAGCTAAAGCAAAAACTTTTGTACCTTTGCTTTTTTCTGTACCATACTTGGCGTATTCTGCTGCTCCATGTAAAATAATCCAGGCTACATTAGCAAAGGTTTCAACATTGTTTATATTTGTTGGATATCCCCAAAGACCTGTTTGAGCTGGAAATGGTGGTCTTATTCTCGGCATTCCTCTTTGACCTTCGATAGAAGCCATTAAAGCCGTCTCTTCTCCACAAACAAAGGCACCAGCTCCTTCTTTGATATGTAACTTAAAACTGAATTTTGTTCCCAGAATATTTTTACCAAGATAACCGCGAGATTCAGCATCCTTTATTGCCTTGATTAGATGTTTAATGGCAAGAGGATATTCTGCTCTGCAATAGACGTATCCCTCATTAGCTCCAATAGCATAAGCACCAATCAACATACCTTCGATGATTGCATGAGGATCTCCTTCCAATACACTTCTATCCATAAATGCACCCGGATCACCCTCATCTGCATTGCAAATAAGATACTTTTGGTTGCTTGGTGTTGATTGTGCAAATTGCCACTTTTTGCCCGTTGGGAATCCTCCGCCACCACGGCCCCTTAAGCCACTTTTTAATACTTCGTCAATGATGTTGTCGGGTGTCTTTTTCCTGATGCTATCAGTAAATGCCTGATAACCACCATTGGCAATATATTCATCTA
>CAYYLA010000025.1:0-5512 GCA_964441785.1 uncultured Candidatus Cloacimonadota bacterium
GTTCGTGTTGTTAGTATAGTTCGTTGAAACAAAAGATAAAGTATCAATGATTCTTAGAGAATTTCACAACTATTTCAATTATTCTTATACCCCCAACCATTCGCAAGGTTTATCAACCATTTCGAAAGTCTCGTCTTTTTCCTTTTTTCTTTTTTCTTTATTCTTTTTTCTTTGGCTTCGCTCATCGCTCCTTGTCTTTTTCCTTTTCGCAGATCCTCCATAGCCTTGGCGAAGGGGGATTCTTTTTTCTTATTCTGATCTGTGATACTGGATAAATCTTCAGGATTGAATCCACATTTTTCAAGAATGCCTGTGATGAATTCGGATTTACCTTCTACATACGCATCGATATCATAGGGAAATTCTTTTGCCAATTGTTTCTTGAGGTTTCCATATTCAGAGACTGCTTGAGGATTTTTTCTCAAATAATTTCTCAGAGAAAGGTGATTTTCAAGTGCTACATTTCCTTTATGGCAAAGATATAGATGATGATCAATGACCCGGGAGGATTCATGTGAAAATGGTACATTGGCACGGCACTTACGAAATGCTTCTCGGCCCAATATACCTAAATCACCTTGATGAATGTATCCAGATTTCTCCAAACCGATAATAATTGCTTGAATATCGTTGTTGTTCTCTGCAATGATATCCAAATCGATAATGGGTTTTGCTGGTAAACCCTCTACCGAGGTGCTGCCTACATGCTCAATTGTGATATCTAATCCCGATAACTGTTGGAGAATAATTTCCTTCAGTTCCTCAAACCAACGTTTCCAAATCGGATCATAATCAACTACAATAATTTTCTGCATACGCTTGAACGGTTTAGGTAGATTTCGAACCTGCATCAGGAGATACAAATAAATAAATGCCAAAAGCAGTTATGACTAATCCAATTATCAAAGCCATATAGCTTCTTACACCTATCCCTGTTTCCAGAACTGATTGTTTTGGCTTTTCAGGATTATAATGAACCTCAACTACAGCATTGTATGGATAACGATCACAATATTTCTTTGCAGTAGATTTAGATAATTTTACAGCACCATAAAAGAGCTTATCTCCAATATATTCTACATTATTAACATTGTAAGAGTAGCTGATATCAGCCCTAAACTCTGTTTTATAACTCTTTGAAGAGCTATCATATTTCCTGTTTTCCGATACAGAAGATGATGTTATTCTGCCTTCTGTTGTGGGCCATTTTCTAGCTGCCATTGCATTCTTCACTGTGAAAACCCCGATGGTCAGTATGATTAATCCAACCAAAACAATTATTAAAAGTGGGCTACGTTTACTTTTCATGATTACCTCCTGATAATAATCAAATCCGTGTGGATATCCAATAATACTATAACTGCCTTAATATCAGATCCGCTACACCCATGTAATATCCATTAACTGAGTAAATGATCGTACCATCTTCGTCCAGAAGGAATATCAGAGGGTACTCTTCCTGGTCCAGTTTGGATAATTTTTCACCTTTGATAACCTTGAAATCATCATCCTTAAGATTTCTATCTTCTGAATATATGATGATTTCGCAATTTTTCTCAGCAAAATTGGATTTTTTATTTCTAAGCTGCTCCAACATGCGTTGCTGAGGTTCTAAATCTTTCTTGTTATTTACAAAAATCAAGGTTGGTTGTTTATTTTTCTGTAACTGCTTTATCTTTGCGACAATTTCTTCATCCCATTGACGCATATTGTTAAAGAACTCAATCGGCGTAGTTAACTCAATAACCTCGGCATCATTATTGTTGTCAATTGATCTCACCTTAACATGAGCATCTCCATTGCTGTTTCTTATAAATGATTCCAGGACAATGTGATCATCATCAGTGGTGTAATAGGTGATTGTTGCATCCAATGAGTCCGTCTCTTCCTCTATGAAAATATAGCGTAGGACGCCATTATCAGACTGTCTTGCTAACAAAAAATTTCCCCAGGGAGATGCCTGAACCTGTTCGGAATCTACAAACACAGAAATTGCTTTCTCTATGGTTTTGTGATCATCCTCTCCATCCTCTTCCGGGTTGGATTCTACCGGTCGGAATTCTTCACCATTATAATAACTCAGGAATCCGGTCCACTTAGTTGGAACACCCAATAACACAAGGGCGTCATTAATCAGATACAAACGTTCGGATGCACTTATATGCTTCATGTTGAGCATCTGATTTGGATCCAAAACCCCGGTGAAATAAGTCCAGGTCAAGGTGCTGTCGATCTCAATCTGATTATCAACCCATTCAATGATATTATCGAAAGTCCTCTGTTCATTATTGGCTTTCAAATGCTCAATTTTTTCATAAAAAGGCATACGCCACCCATTTTCGGGACTAGGCACTCTGCTGAAGGTTTGATTCAGAACAAAAGATCTCCAGAGAGAATCGGGAAGATCAAAGTTAATTCTGTTTTCTGCAAAGATATCG
This sequence comes from uncultured Candidatus Cloacimonadota bacterium, assembly GCA_964441785.1. Classification (GTDB taxonomy): domain Bacteria; phylum Cloacimonadota; class Cloacimonadia; order Cloacimonadales; family TCS61; genus CAYYLA01. The sequence continues at coordinate 2,439 of CAYYLA010000025.1, forward strand.
ATAGCATTATAAATCGCTGCAGAATCCGGCAGTTCAACCAACTCTTTTATGTCCCAATCCGTTATCATCAATCTCATTATATTTTCTTTGGTTGGATAACCATCCAACCCTTGCATGACTTTTAAATAATCGGCGGTACTTTCAGCCAGTTTGGATGTTTGAAGCAGGAATTTTTCGCGCTCTTTATAGTACATTTCATCCCTGGCATCCTGACCGGATGCTTTATCGAAGAAATCGAGGAATTTCTGTTGTTGAAGGCGATTATTCCATCGTCTATCGAACCGCAGACCTGCGATTTCACTACGAAGCTTATGTTCTTCTGTTCGATGTGGCTCTATCCAATCAAAGGATTTCTTAACAGGTGGTGGAAATTGGATAAGAAAATCCATTTCTATATCTGAAGGTTCTTCCAGTGTTATTGTACATGTTGTATTGTCATTGAGATTAAGGTAACTGTAACCAACAAGTGAATCCTTGCCGGCAGAGATGAAACAACCTCCTCTACCAAAAGGTATGTTCAGCGAACCGGTTTCATCTGTGTTTAATCTCATCATAGGGAAGAGGCCGCCGTAACTTATTCCATAAAGCATTACGTAAGCATCTTCAACTGGTTCTTCTTTCTTATTCTGCACGATTATCCTACCGAATATTGGATCTGTATAGGTTGCTATCGCTGATAAAAGGGTGGTACTGTCTTTATATCTTATTGTTTCATCCGATTGATATTCTCCAAATGCATGAGATGTAACAAGCGTTGTTGTAGCAGCTCTTTGTGAATACCAGGTAGCTTCAGGGATATTGGTGGGACCCCAGCCAGCCATAAATTTCCATCCTTCCGGTGTCCAGACTTCTTCCCAGGCATGATTGTTATCCATGTGATTCCAATAAGGCGCTGATACTGATCTAGCAGGGATTCCTACACTTCGGAGCGCTGCGATTAACAGAATCATAATCTCTTCACATCGTCCATATCCCCTTCTAAGACACGTCATTGGACCCTGGTCACGACCATTAGTCTGGGTGAATTTTATCTGTTCACTTACCCACCAGTTAACTTCCTGGATAGCATCCTCAATGGATTCCGATTCTTCCACTAAAGGTAGAATTTGCTCATAAAGATAAGGACGCCAATTTTCGAAAGGTTCTTGTGATATGCGAAGTGGCAACACAAAATGCCGAAATATCTCTTCGGGGATTTCTTTTGTATAAGGAAGATCCCGGGCTTCTAAGGCAATTACTATTTCTGTCTCAATATAATCTGAAGTTAGTACTGCTAAATCATAAGGAGATGAATTTTCCAGGATGAATTGAAGATATTCCAGGGTTTCGCCTTCTGATGTTTCTATTAAATTTATTAATTCGTCAGCATTACTGCCTGCATACATCATGATTCGTTCTGAGACATCCTCCTGATTAGCCGAGAGGATGATTGACGTTAATAATAAAACAACAAATATAATTCTTTTCAATTTCAGCATATTGACCTCGATTCCTTTTTGATAGTCAATAAAGAATTCGGGAACAATTTTGCAATCATTTTTTCAAGAACATGCGGCATTGTTGTTTGATAAAGATACCTACAGATCTAAGGTCAATTAATCACTTGTCAGAAGTACAAGGGAGAGAATCTAAAAAGATTGTGTTATAGCTTTGTTAATATATTAAATCTGTTTATAACCAATGAAGTAAAATATGTTCAGTAATATTGTTGTTATCAAAAAATATCTTTACAAAATCAAATTCAATAAAGAAATTTCAACGAAATTGACTAGAGACGTTTGATTTACAGAATTGGGATAAAAGAGATAGTAGTAGTAACTGAAAAAGATTGCTGAAGTGAGGAGTGATGTTCGAGAGGTATGTAGAAAGAATTTTTCGAAAACTCGATCATAATTTTGATGTTCACAAAACAAGAGAACGTTTACTTTTTGGGATATTCCTTTCTCTTCTGGTTTTTAGCACACCTGCTGTTGTAATGAGTTGTGTCGAGGCTGTGAACTTTGGTCAATTAAGTGCTGCTGTTACCTATTTTATAGTGTATTTGTCTGTCGCTTTTTCTGTTGTGTATTTTAAACGATTATCATATCTCTTTTGTGTTATTGAATTATTATTTGCATTATTTTGTGTTACCACGTTAAATTTCATCTATTTCAGTTTTGCAGGAGCAGGCATTGAGATCTCAATTGCTATATCGGTTCTTGCAACAATATTCCTGGGAACAAGAGCAGGTCTTTTATGCTCAATAACCTGTCTGATTCAGATACTGGTTTTGGGATTATTGTTTGTCGGTGGTTCTCTTGATATTACCTCTGATATGCCAGGAACAACCTCGGAAATTATCTCATGGGGAACAGCTGCTGCAGTATATTTTTTTCTTTCAGTATCTCTAACAATTAGTGTAGGTTTGATGCAGAAATTCCTTATAAAATCACTGGAAATTCTGAAGCAACGAGAGGAGGAATTGAAGCTCATTCAGAAACAATTAATAAATGCTCAGCGTCTGGCGAAAATTGGGAACTGGACCTTAGCTTTTGATACAGGTAAGGTTTCAGCAAGTCAAGAGATCTTCAATATATTGGGTATATCCGGGGAAAGAACTATCAGCCTGGCAGAGCATTTTCGCAATAATTTCACCATCGCCAGCTGGAATAGATTCCAGCGGAAAGTAGCACGATCCACAAGAACCGGTAAGAATTTCGAACTGGAGATAGAATTCTTTGATAAACAGTTTTCTCTTCGGCATGGGATTATTCGAGGAGAATTAATGGATCGCAATAGTGATATTGGTAAACATTTTCAGGGAACACTACAGGATGTGACAGATTTGAAAGAACATGAGATAGCATTAGAAAACAATTTGAAAGAGAAAGAATCCCTGATAAGTGAGATTTATCATAGAACACGAAACAGTCTTCAAATAATCTCATCATTCATCTCTTTTTATCAAAGAAAGATAAAAGATGACAAGTTTAAACGAGGTTTATCAGATATCCAACTGAAAATTAGAACATTAGCCTTAGTACATCAGAGCTTGTTTAATTCGCAAAGTCTCTCCTTTATCGATTGTGAAGAAC
>CAYYLA010000025.1:5588-17034 GCA_964441785.1 uncultured Candidatus Cloacimonadota bacterium
AAAGACTTAACAATAGCCTGCGAATATGATTTTGATGATATAAAAATTAATATTGATAAGGCAATTCCACTTTCATTGGCTCTGTCTGAACTGTTATTGAACTCGTGTCGCTTTGCCTTTGAAAGTAGAGAAGAAGGATTGATCAGTATCTCTGCCACCCGAACAACCGATAGAGTAGAACTCATAATAAGAGATAACGGTGTTGGAATATCTACGGAACTTAACTCATCCAGTGCCTCAGAATCAGGAATAGGCCTTGCCTGCTCCATAATGAGGGATCACCTTAAGGGATCTATTGAATATAAAATTGACAACGGTCTCACCTGGTTTCTAAGCTTTCCAAACAGGTTGGATAAGACCAGGGTTTAGGATTGAATTTCCATCGTAATGAGGATTAGAAAAGTTATCGCTTTATCCTATACTTTGATAGATAATAATTATCCTCATCATCTGATCTAATTGAGTATAAATAATTTCCTGAGATATAGGGACGAGTTATTATTTCATTATTACCTATTTTGGTTTCAGCTATAAGCTTTCCTGCAGATGATAACACGTCAAAGTATTGACCTTCATCATTCCTTGTTAAAATCCAGATGTTCTCTCCAGATACTGCCAAATCTGATATTACCATCCGATTTGTTAGAATCTCCTCCGGGGTTTTGTACATGTTGCGAAATCGTTCCTCCATTTCTGAAGCAAATGTTCGATTCTCTTTAATTTCTTCTTTTGAAAATTTAAAAGGTTTGATTGCTTTTGTAAAGGTTGTTTCTACTTCACCTTCATTAATAATCATAACCTTATATTCTGTTCTACTTTGGATGGCCGTAACCAGTTCGTTATCCTGTAAAATACGGCATACAGGTTGATTATATCTGTACCAACCTTTCAAAAACATGTGACAATCAACACAGTGGATTTCTGTGATCTTCTCTTCTTCCTGATAAGTCAGACTATGCAGAAAGTTTACCTGGTCATCACTGAATTCAATTGCACTTGATAGATTGTAACGTCCCCTTCCAGGATGATAAATTTTGTTGATAAAGGTTTGATTTTCAATATCACTGCTGTGTTGAAAATTCAAATCATAATCAAAAAAATGATATTTAAAATGGCCTTCATCATATATCGTTATACCTTTTTCTGCTGGATTATCCCAGATGTAAACTGGACTGGACAATTCGCCCGGACCTTCACCTTTTTCTTCATTTATTGCCAATAGATTTCCATCCAAATCATATACAACCAGCATAGGTCCTTTGGATATTAACATGTATAATTGACTATTGATATAAGCGTAATCAAAAGGTTGATCATAGACATCCTCTAAAAGGATTTCAGAATCCTTTTCAAGTGACCAGCTTGCTGCCTGGTTATCTGTTATATCGACGGTTATTGTTGCTGATACTATTGAGGTGATCAAAATTATTAATGACATAAAAAGCGATTTGCAATTAATTTTCATATAAAACTCCTTTAATTCAAAAATTGAAAAATACATTGGATTAAGTCAAATATTTTTAGAAATTAAATATTTGTCACTATATATAAATTGATACCTCTAATGCGATCTCTTTCAAACTCTTGATACTTAAGTATAACAATTATCCGGAAAATTAATAAAAATACCTTTACATTTTTTACTCAGATTCTTTACTAATAATATAATACATTATTCGGAGGTGAATATGTATGAAAGACTGAAATTTTTGATAATTGAAGATAGACAAGAGGACATTTTGTTACTATCAAGAAAACTTGGTAAATTGTTTAAGAACAGTATTATAGAATCATCAAAATCCTTGGAGGAATTTCCCTCAATATTGGCAAAATTCAAACCTGATGTAATCTTTTCAGATTATGATCTTGTAACATTTACCGGATTAGATGTATTCGAGATAGTCAAAAGCAAAGCACCTGATTTGCCCTTTATAATTGTAACTGGAGTTCTGGATGAGGAGTCAATTGTTGATAGTTTGAAACAGGGAGTCTGGGATTATATATTAAAAGATAAACTCAACAAAATTGAAGCTGCTGTGATTCGATGTTTAGATATCAAAAAAGAGAAAGAGGCAAGACGTGAATCGGACGAAAAAATAAAGACAAATGAGGCAAAATTACGAGCTCTTGTAGAAAATAATCCTTTCCCCATGTGGATTTCTGATACCGAGGGCACGGTTGTTACTACCAATTTGGCCTTAAGAGAAACACTCAATCTGGAGGACTCTCAAATTGTAGGTGAATATAATGTTCTAAAGGATGAGAATCTGCAGGATAAGGCAATCCAATCAAAAATTGAATTATTGATGACGGAACATAAGACAATTCATTTTACCATTTTCTGGAGAGCTGGTAAGGCTAAGGATGTAGATTTTAGAAGAGGAAAGGATTTGTGGATTGAGGTTACCATGTTTCCATTGTTGGATAACAGGGGGAAACTGGTAAATATCGTCTGCCAATGGTTTGATCTAACCGAGAGGAAAAAGGCCGAAGAGGAGATATTAACAAAGAATATCGAACTGAAGAAGCAATATGCAAATGCCAAATTCTGGTCTGACATAGTAGAAAATGCATTATTTGGAATTTCGATAGGATATCCCGATGGTCGATTAGGACGAAGTAATAAAAAGTATTGCGAACTTACAGGCTATACCCTGAGCGAGTTACAGAGTATCAATTGGAATGAGGTTCTTACTCCTCCCGAATGGTTGGACTTAGAGATGCAGGCTTTGAAAAAGTTGCATGAAACAAAGAACACGGTTGTTTATGAAAAAGAGTATATAAGAAAAGATGGTTCCCGAGTACCGATAGAGTTGACAGTACATCCAAACCTTAACAATGAGGGAGAAATTGAAAATTATTATGCTTTTGTAATAGATATTTCAGATCGGAAAAAGAGAGAGAGCGAACTAAAAAAAATTGAATGGTTGTTAGAGAAAGAGAGTTCTTCGATTATCCCTGATTATATCCCGGAATATGGAGATGTTACCTTTTTAAATAAGGAACGAACAATTCTTGATGCTGTTGGTAAGGAGATGTTGACAATCTTATCAAGCGATATCATGGATTTACTAAATACATCAATAGCTGTATACGAGAAAAATGGAGATTACGCTTTTGGTATGTTTCAATGCAGTTGGTGTCAGATAATGGATTCTGCATCACGCAAACTATGTGCTACAGACGACAATAAGGATGCATTGAGTTGTGGGAAGTGGTTATGTCACGAAAACTGTTGGAATGAATCTGCTAAGGCAGCTATGAGGATAGGCAAATCCACGGATATAGAATGTATTGGTGGGATACGACTTTATGCAGAACCTATTTATGCCGGAGATACGATTGTGGGTGTTATAAACATCGGTTATGGTAATCCTCCCAGTGATGAGGATACAATAAAAAAACTGGCTGATGAATTTCAGGTAGATTATAAAACCTTACTTATAGCTTCGAACGATTATAAAGCGCGTCCACCATTTATCATTGATATTGCAAAAAGACGACTAAAATCTACTGCTGAAATGATAGGTAACATGGTTCTTCGCAAAAAAATGGAAGATGAACTGGAGATGAGATTGGGTGAGTTAGAGATATTTAATGAGGCAGCTGTAGGTAGAGAATTAATGATAAATGAGCATAGAAAAGAGGTTAATAATCTTCTTATTGAACTGGGAAGAAAACCAAAATATGAGATTGTGGAGTAAGAAGTGATGGCATATTCTAAGAAGATTTTCAGCTGGTTGATGATTATAATACTTTTCTGCTTTTGTCTATATGTATTGAGTGCTTATAATTACCTTTTGTTTCATACTATAGTTGAACTGATAAGTATTTTTGTTGCTTACTCTCTATTTTCTTTAGCATGGAATTCACGCGATTTTAATCCAAACAGTTATCTACTATTTTTGGGGCTTGCTTATATTTTTATTGGCTCTTTAGATTTAATGCATACCTTAACCTATAAAGGAATGAATTTGATTCCCGGGTATGATGCAAATTTACCAACTCAATTATGGATTTTAACAAGATATATGGAGAGCTTATCCTTGATTCTGGCTGCTTTGTTTATTCATAAAAAGATCAATGTCAATATGGTATTACTTGGATATGGTATTGTATCCATTATTGGTATATTGGCAGTGTTTGTAAGGGTTTTTCCTAATTGTTATGTTGGTGGAGTAGGATTAACCACTTTTAAAAAGGTCAGTGAGTACATAATCTCAATAGTTCTATTGATAGCATTGTATCTTTTATATAAGCGAAGAGCATATTTTTCCAGAGATGTAAGATGGCTGGTTTATTTATCGATAGTATTAACAATATTTTCTGAGATTTCCTTCACATTTTATATAAGTGTATATGGCTTATCAAACTTTGTAGGCCATATGTTTAAATTGTTTTCCTTTTTTCTGATTTATAAAGCCCTTATTGTTACCGGATTGAAGAAACCTTATGAACTTCTGTTCTTTGAGCTCAAACAGAATGAAGCACGCTATCGTAAGGCCCAGGAGATGGGACATGTTGGAAATTGGGAGTATAACATTGAAACAGAAGCGTTTTGGGGTTCGGAAGAAGCTAAAAGAATTTATGGTTTCAGGAAAGATTCAGAACTATTTACAACAGAAGAGGTTGAAAAGTGTATACCTGAAAGAGAACGAGTTCATAAGGCTTTAATTGATCTGGTAGATAAAAAAAATCCTTATGATTTGGAATTCGCTATAAGACCTAAAGATTCCGATCAAATAAGATTTATATACTCAAAAGCAGAATTGGATTATGATGCTTGGGGGAACAGAAAAATTAGTGGTGTTATCACTGACATAACTGAAAGAAAAAAGAGAGAAGACAAAATTGAAGCGCTTCTTAAAGAAAAAGAAATAATCCTACGTGAAGTTCATCATCGTATAAAAAACAATATGGCAACTATGGAGAGCATCTTAAAGATTCATATGAAGAAAGTGAAAAATAAGGAGACGGAATCATCGCTTTCTGATGCAATAAACAGGTTGAAATCCATGCGTATTTTGTATGATAAACTATTCAAGACTCAAGATTTAGATACTGTTCAGATAAAGGAATATCTAAATTCTCTTGTTGATGAAGTTGTTGAGGTTTTCCCGAATCAAGACAACTTAATTGTAGAAAAGAATATCCAGAATTTCACGATAAATTCGAAACTACTTTTCCCGTTGGGGATAATTATTAATGAACTTATAACAAATGCTATGAAATATGCTTTTACTGACAATAATGACAATAAATTAATGGTGTTTGCAGAACAGGATAGAGGTCATGTTCGAATAATAATCGAAGATAATGGGGCTGGATTAAATCATGATTTTGATCTGGAAAAATCCACTGGTTTTGGATTACAATTGGTAAAAATGTTGGTTAAACAATTGAATGCAACCTTAGATATAAAAGGTGAAAGTGGAACCTGTTTTCAGATAGAGTTTGATATGGAATAAGGATGAATAATTATATCGATGTGTTTACGGGGGAAGTAAAATCAGCAGGAAGAGGGAATCAACTTGTATCACATTCAATAGGTTCATGCATTGTTGTTACAGTTTATGATCCGGATAAACTTTTTGGAGTGATGGCTCATATCATGCTCCCAGGGAAAGCACCTGAAAAACACTGTAATGTTCCATTCAAATATGCTGCAAATGCAATAAAAGAGTTATTACGTTTGTTGGATGTATCCAAAGTTAAACGTGCTAAAATTATATGTTGCCTTGTGGGAGGTGGAAATGTTTTACGAAGAAAAAATGATTCTATTTGTTGCAATAATATAAAATCAGTCTTAGAATTATTGGATAAAAATAATTTAAAAATAGCATCTCGTTCGGTGGGTGGAATAAAAAGAAGATCTATTCGTTTCAATGTTGATAATGGCGATGTGATTATTACAGAAAATGGATCGAAAGAGATATTATTGTGGAGCTTTTTACAGGGAGCAAGGCATGTATAGAGAAATATTGAAATTATTGGATTTTAATATAATTGAGAAATTATTGAAAGATTTTTACAAGATTACGAATTTGTCTGCTGCATTATTGGATTTTGAGGGAAATGTCTTAACCAGAACTGAATGGCAACCTGTTTGTGAAATGTTTCATCGAGTTCATCCCGATACAGCAAAGAATTGTTTTATAAGCGATACAGTTCTTGCAAATAAGATGCAGAAAGGAGAAAAATATCATTTCTATAAATGTCTCAATGGCTTAGTTGATGTAGCTGTGCCAATTGTTGTTAAAGATGTTCATATTGCCAACCTATATTTAGGTCAGTTCTTTGTTGAATCACCAGATAAGGAATTCTTTATAAAACAGGCTGAGAAATTTGGATTTGATAAAGATGAATACATGAGTATGGTGGACAAGGTACCAATTGTATCTAAAGATGAAATCGAAAAGGTAATGAATTTCTTACATAAAATGACATTACAGGTTAGTGAAATGACATTGCAAAAGCTTAAGCAAAATGAATTGATTGAGAGATTGCAGATTAGTGAGAAAAACCTTGAAACTGCCTATAAAAAACTGGAAGCAAAAGAGCAACAGCTCCGTGCAACAAATCTGGAATTATTGGATAATGAAAAGGAACTTAAGTTGAGTAATGAGACTCTTAAAGAACGATTAAAAGAGCAACATTGCTTATATCTTATATTCCAGAATATCGAGCAATGTAAAACGCCTGATGAATTATTCAGAAAATCTGTTGATGTGATTCCTTCCGGCTGGCAGTATCCTGATAACACTGCTGTTAGAATTATCTACCGCGATAAAGAATATACTTCTGATAATTTTGTTGAGACTGAATGGTATCTGAAGTCAGATATTCTATCTCATGATACAAGGTTGGGTGTGGTAGAAATTTTCTATATAAATGAAAATCCTTTACACGAGAATGGGCTTTTTCTCAAAGAAGAAGAAGTCCTGTTAAATACTATTTCTGCTATTCTAGGACGAGCAATAGATTCGATGATGAATATGATACGATTACAGGCAAGTAATCATCAGTTAGCTGCTAATGAGCAACAACTACGGGCTAGCGAACAGCAACTTAAAGCTGCCAATCATCAATTAACAGCTTCTTTCCATCAATTAGCAGCCAATGAACAACAATTGAGAGCTAGTGAAGAAGCATTAAAAGAGCAACTTGAGGCAAGCGAACGACAGCGGAAAGCAAATCTGGTGCTTTTGAAAGATAATACTCAAACTACAAGACAACTTACCAATGAAATTAAATTTAGAGAACAAGCTGAGGAAGTAGTAAAAAGAAAAGCCCAGATAGAAAAAATAATGCTGGAAGTGTCTTCCAGTTTTTTACATGTAAAAGATATTGATGATAACATAAATGATACTTTGATGAAAATTGGATCATTTATTGGGGTTAGCAGGGCATATGTTTTCGATATAGATAGAGAAAATAAGCTAATGAGAAATACTCATGAGTGGTGTCAAGATGGAGTAGAATCGCAGATTGATAAGTTGATAGATCTCTCCATGAAGGATTATCCTTGGTGGTTGTCAACTTTGAGTAATAATGATGTTATTTTTATTGAAGACGTTTTAGATATGCCACAGGAAGCTAAAAATGAACAAAGGCTATTAAAGGATTTGGAGATTAGTTCAGTAATTGTCCATCCGCTTATCGCTGACAATGATTTAATTGGTTTTGTTGGGTTTGATGATATATATGAAGCCAAAGGATGGTTCGATGATAGTCGTTATATGTTGAGAGTTTATACTCAGATTCTCAGTAATGTAATGAAGCGTAGAAGTGTAACCGAAGAGATAAGAAGGGCTCACGATAGATTGAAGATTGCGGTTGCCGGTGGCGGTTTAGGAACATGGGAGTGGATATTATCTGGTAAAGAATGGGCTCCCAAGGGTGAAACTATTGTCAATGATCGTTGGTTATCAATGTTGGGTTATAATCCAGGTGAAATAGATATGCATTTGGAATCCGTACATGCTATAACAGATCCTGAAGCTCTCCCAGATTTACATGAATTAATGCGTGATCATATAAACGGGAAAACACCTTACTATGAAGCCGTATATCGCATGCGTCATAAATCAGGTCACTGGATTTGGATTCATGATAGGGGTGAGGTTACAGAACGTGATAATGAGGGGAAACCATTAAGAGTTTGTGGAACGCACGCTGATATCTCAAAGTTAATGAAAGCGCAGGAGGATCTTCAGAAACAGAGGGATTTCTTTGAGTTGGTTATCAATTCTGCTCCAACTCGAATTTTCTGGAAAGATCTTAATTCAGTATATCTGGGATGTAATACTACCTTTGCCAGAGATGCCGGGTTAGAAAAACCGGAAGACGTAATTGGAAAAGTTGATGGTGATCTTGTATGGAAAGATGATGCTGAAACGTTTAGAAACGATGATAAAACTGTTATTGAAACTGGGTTATCAAAGGGAATATTTAAAGAACAATTTTATAATGCATCAGGAGAATTAGTGACTTGGCGAACGAATAAGCAGCCTTTGCGTGATTTGAATGGTGAAGTAATTGGTGTGATTGCAGCTTCAGAAAATATCACCGAGATTGTAAAAGCAGAAAAGCAGATTAAGGAGAGTGAAGAGAAATATCGGGTAATTACAGAAAACTCAAATCATCTTATTATAACCCACGATTTGCAGGGGAACATAACCTTTGCTAATGAATATGCAATTAATTTCATGGACTTACCAGAAGAGGTGATCATTGGGGCCAATATAACGAAATTTATATCCAGTGAAGACGAATATCATGAAATGATACTTAGAGCAAAGGAGATGCGGGAGAATAAATCTAAGATACATCATTATGAGGTTGAGGTTACACTACCTTCTGGTGAAACTAGAATGCTGGAAGTGTTTGGTAATCCCATTAAGATGGATGGGAAAAATAGAGAAGTATTACTCATTGCTTATGATATTACAGAACGGATAGAAGCATCAGAGAAGATAAGAGAAAATGAAGAGAAACTCCGCCTTATATTTGATAATTCTCCTCTTGGTATTTCTATTAATGATTTGAAGGGTGGTTTTTTGTTAACCAATCCCGCTTATGAAGAGATGTTGGGCTATACGAAAGAAGAATTAAGGGACATGTCTTTCTTTGATGTTACCCATCAAGAGTATACATCAGAAAACAAGATTCTATTTAAAAATATGTTAGATGGAATAGATAAAGGTTTTCAAATAGATAAGAAATACATCAGGAAAGATGGAGAAATTATAGATGTATCTGTTCATGCCGGAGCGATCCATGATTCCCGGGGAAATACAGCATTTGGCCTTGCCTTGGTAGAGGATATAACCCAAAAGCAAAAAGCACAATTAAAACTGATCGAAAGCGAAGCAAAATTCCGTTCCTACGTTGATAATGCACCTGATGGAATATTTATTGCTAATGCATATGGAAAATATTGTGATGTCAATCCGGCCGCTTGTCGAATAACAGGCTATACTAAAGATGAACTATTAAATCTTCATATCTCAGATATTATGCAGAAAGATTATCTTGAAAAAGGACGTCAACATTTTGCTGAAGTTAATACGAAGGGCTTTGCAACAGGTGAATTTGGGTATATCACCAAGAATGGAGAAGAACGATTTTGGGAGGTAGATGCTGTTAAACTCTCTGATACAGAATTCCTTGGTTTTGTTAAGGATATCACGGAGAGAAAAATTGCTGAAGATGCTTTACAAAGAAGTGAAGAACTACTTAGAGAGGCTCAGCAAATTGCTCATATTGCACATTGGACATTTAACCCGCAGTCAGGTATGCCCTGGTGGTCAGAAGAGTTGTATCGTATTTATGGCAGAGATCCTGCCAATGGACCTCTTCCTTATTCAGAGCATCCAAATCTGGTACATCCGGATGATTGGGACTGGTTTGATAACACAGTACGCAATTCCGCCCAAAATGGAACCTCATTTGATATAATTCTTCGTATTCTGAGACCCAATGGCGATGTTCGCTATATAAATTCTATCTGCAAACCTATTATTGATGATGCGGGTTCTGTGACCGAAATGCGTGGTACGATTCAAGACGTTACCGACAGAATTTTAGATCAAGAAAGACTTAAAAATAGTGAAGAGAAATTTAGACTTATTACTGAAAACTCAATTGACTGTATCTGGCAGATGGATTTACGTTTGAATTTTACATATATCAGTAATTCGGTTAAGGCAACATTTGGCTATTCTCCAGAGGAGTGGATAGGCACCAATCTATCCAGTCATGCTACCAGGAGAAATTTTATCAAAATGGCCCGTGAAGCTTTGAAGGGATTGAAAAACTATAAAACTTTTAAATATGTTACATTTGAAGCTGATATGCTACACAAAAACGGACAATCAATTCCAGTTGAAATTATCGGTAGATTGATGTTGAATGATAAAGGATTACCTATAGGGCTGCAGGGTTCAACTCGTGATATAACTGTTCGAAGAAAAGCTGAAAACGAGATTAGAATCAGGGAGATGCATCTCAAGTCTCTGGTGGAAAATCCTGCAGGATATGTGGTCTATAGAACCAGATATAATAGAGATACAGGTAGTATTGATGTGATTACTGTCAGTCCCTCTTTTACCAGATTACTTGGCATAAAAGAGCGTGATAAGAATAATTTCCAGGAGTGGTTTTCTCATGTTCATCCCGAGGATTTACCAGTATTGCAACAGGCAAGTTTGGATGGAATGAAACCTCCATTCAGGTTGCATATAGAAATAAGGCATATCCATCCAAAAGATGGATTAAAGTGGTATGATCTACGGGCAAATGGAATCCCTTACGAGGATGACCCCAACACAATTGAATATGCCAATGGTATAATTCTTGATATTACAGATCGGAAAAAGGCTGAAATTGATTTAAGGGATTCTGAAAAACAGTTCAGAACACTTGTAAGTACTCTGCCTGATTATATTTGGTTGAAGGATCTTAATGGTGTTTATCTGGCCTGTAATCCAATGTTCGAAGAGTTTATCGGATTGAAAGAAAGTGAAATTCTGGGTAAAACTGATTATGATATTGTCCCTAAGGAGCTTGCCGATATATTCCAGGCCAATGACAGAGAAACAATCCTTGCAAAAGATATCCATGTGAATGAGGAGAGAATTATCAGGGCGGTTGATTCAAAACCTGTATTGTTGGAGACTACAAAAACACCAATGTATAATGAAGATGGCACAATTAAAGGTGTTCTTGGTATTGGACATGATATTACCTTAAGAAATGAAAATGAAAACAGGATAAAGAAGAATCTAAAAGATAAAGAGATTCTTCTTAAGGAACTCTACCATCGAACCAAAAATAATATGCAGGTTATAATATCATTATTATCAATGAAAATGCGAACCTGCAAAAATGAAATAGTAAGAGATCTTGTTATTGAAATAAACAATAAAATCCGATCAATGGCTCT
>CAYYLA010000026.1:0-6459 GCA_964441785.1 uncultured Candidatus Cloacimonadota bacterium
AACCTTAACCTTATAGCATCTCTTTGCGTCTTTCCGTCTTAGCGGTTTATGTCTTTAAACACCTTCAGCAGACATTTACTGTAGAATTCATGTTCCATGGCGAGACCCCGTTGTTCAACCTCTTCAATGGATGTAACTCCTTTTAGATCAACAATAGCCTGATCAATTATGCTCCCGGTATCCAACCCTGCATCAACAAAATGGACTGTTATTTTTGTTTGATCAAATCCATTCTCCCAGGCCCAATCATAGCCATGTAAGCCCTGATGTTCTTTGGTATCAGCAGGATGAATATTGATAATTCTACCTTCAAATTCTCTGATAATCTCTTTGGGAATTATTCTCATATAACCGGCCAAAACAATAAAGTCTGGATTATTTTTCTTCAGATATTCAAGTAACAAAGCATCATAAACGCTTCGTTTCTTACCTTTTGAATTAATACAATGAGTACTGATTCCAGAATTTTCTGCTATTTTTAATCCTGGGGCATCCTGTTTATTTGAGAACACCTCTTTTATTCGGCATCTATCCTTTAGAATTCCAATGTTAATCTGTTCGATTATGGCCCTCAAGTTAGAGCCCCTGCCAGAGATCATTATCAGTATTTCAGGAATCATTTACGCTTCCTGTTACCTATATCTGTTCTGTAGAAAATGTCTGGAAAATGGATTTTTTCTACCTCATTATAAACCTTCTTGATTGCTCCCCTCAAGGTGGAATCATGACAAATCACGTTAAGAACCCTTCCCCCATTGCTCAACACTATGTTATTATCACGTTTTGTACCTGCGTGAAACAGAATAGTATCCTCGGAGAGATTCTCAAGACCTTCAATTTCATAACCCTTTGTATAGGCTTGAGGATAACCTCCAGAGACCAGGACTACGTCGACAAAATAATCAGTATTGAAATATAAATTATAATCCTTAAGAGAACCATCAAAACATGAGAGCACAAGTGACAACAGGTCAGTACTCATGGCAGGCATGATAATTTCTGTTTCAGGATCGCCAAATCTTGCATTGTATTCAAGCAGTTTAGGACCATCATCAGTAATCATAATACCAAAATAGATAATGCCTTTGTAATTAAAGCCTTCTGCGCGGATTCCCTTCATTGTTGGTTCAACAATATCCTTAATAATCTCATCGCGCATGGGTGCGTGATAAAAAGGCACAGGGCAAAATGCGCCCATACCACCGGTATTGGGTCCCAGATCACCATCAAGCAATTGTTTATGATCCTGCGATGGTATCATCAATTTGTAATCATTCCCATCTGTTATTGCGATAATCGAGATCTCATCACCGGTTAGACATTTCTCGATTAGATAGGAAGTATCGCTACCAAATTTCATGCGGAGTTCCGATATGGCATTGCGTGCTTCAATTGGTGTTTTACACACATAAACGCCTTTGCCGGCAGCTAATCCATCATATTTTATCACACAATTGCCATCACAGGTGTGGATTATATCATCGAGCCTGCTCGATTGATGTTCTGCATCAAACACCTCAAAATCAGCAGTTGCAACACCATATTTACGCATAAATCGTTTAGCGTATATCTTGGATCCTTCCAATTTTGCTGCTCGCTTTTCTGGTCCAAATACTTTGATATTGGTATCGTTAAAATAATCTATAATACCATTAACCAGTGGATCTTCCGGTCCTACAAAAACTAGTTCAACCTTATTATCTTCACAGAATCTTTTGATTGCTGCAAAATCATCAAGTTTCAGATCAACATTATTATCTGTCCCTCCATTCCCAGGAGCAACAAATATTGTATCTGCCAGATGACTTTGTTGCAGCTTCCAGGCAATGGCATGTTCCCTACCGCCTGAACCTAATACTAAAACATTCATTATTTCCCCTTGTAAAATTGCACAACTATCTGATGATTTTGATCTCTTCATCTGCTTGAATCAGACCATCTTTAACAGCTTTGATCTCATCTAAAAACACTGTTTTAAGGCGTCTTAAATTTAAGCTTCTTAAAGCAAATAACGCAGCAGAGCTGACATCAATTACGGTAGCAGCCGGAGTTTTAGATGGCATCACAAGTGATGAATTAATATTAACCATCATATCAACTTTGTCCTTAAAAGGAGGACAATTGATAAGAGGAATCGTAAGATTGGCAGCAAGAGCTCCACCAAGTCCATTTGATCGTCCAGCAACCGCAATAACAGCACCTGGTTCAAGTGATTTATTCATTGGCTCAACTATAGCTGGTATTCTTTCTCCATTTTTATGAGCAGAGGTAACACGCATCTGAACAGCGATATCATATTTTTCGATGATTTTTTTAATTTTTTTACAATGCTCAAGATCACCTGCAGATCCCATGATAATATTCACATAGCCATCTTTCATAATCCCATTACAAACCAGATTTTTATAGATTCTTTCATCTATTGAACCATCACATAAAATCAACTCTTCTCCGGTAATTTTTTTATAGATATCAAGATAACGATTACTTGTCTCATTGATCACTTCTTCTGGTAACTGATTCTTGAACTCACCGTTCTCCTTATTGTTCAAGAGCCATTGTCTTACATATTCTTTATCAATGGAATCTACCTTCAACGGATCAATAGCATAATCATCAGCAGACCAGAAACGTGATGAATCCGGTGTATGTATCTCATCAATAAGGATAACCTTACCATCAAGCAGACCAAACTCATACTTTGTATCGACAAGGATGATGCCTTTTTCAGCGAGTTTATCTGTTCCAAATGTAAAAAGTTTCATAGAGATCTCAGCCATTGTGTCGTAGATCTCTTTTGAAGTCCAACCCTCTTTTACGATATCTTCCGGGGTAATTTCACGATCAGATTCCTCTTTTGTAGTTGGGGTTAAAATAGGTGTATCAAAACGCTGGTTTTGAGTTAATCCTTCGCCAACCTCAACACCAGAAAAATCACGTTTTCCCTTCTTATAACCTCTCCACATAGAACCAGTAAGATAACCGCGCACAATCATCTCAACCCGCACTGGTTCTGCTTCTTTCACAAGGCTTACATTGGGATCCACCATCTTAATGTGATGATTCTCTACGATATCTCTTGTTTGATCAAACCACCAATTTGTGATCCCATTAAGAACCGCCCCTTTGTATGGGATATAATTATTGAGAACACTATCAAAGCTCGAGATTCTGTCAGATATAACAATCATTCGGGTAGCATCATCAACCCTGAAACTTTCCCTGACTTTTCCACTATGGATTTTCTCTAACTGCGGCGAATAAATCTTATCAAGATAATTCATTTTCTACACTCCGTATATATTTTTTTTAATGTTTAAAATGTCTTAAACCAGTAAAGATCACAGTCATGCCTAATTGCTCAGCGACTTTGATAACACGCTTGTCACGCATAGATCCACCAGGTTGAATTATTGTTTTGATACCAGCTTCTGCAGCTAATTCCACATTATCCGGGAATGGGAAAAAGGCATCGGAAACCAGAATACATTTTGATAATTCATCGCGGAAATAGCTATCAAAATCATCTCCCACGTAATCTCTGGCAAGATTCTCTCTACATTTTTCCACTGCCAATCGGGTTGAGACCAGACGATTAGGCTGACCAGCTCCCATACCTAACAATTGAAAACCATTTTCTAATGCTCTTACTATTACGATAGAATTAGACTTTATCTGTTTCATACTGATAATTCCGAATTTTATCAGGTCTTCCTTTGATTTCAAACCTGTAGCATCACCACATTTAACATCCATTTTAGAATACAGCTGATTATCCTGATCCTGGATTAATAAACTGCCATGGAGGAACTTATAATCAAAATCGTTGCGAACCAGATTAGGATCATATTTGATGATCCTGAGATTTTTATGGAACTGAAGATATTCCAATGCATCAGCTGAAAAATCGGGTGCTATCACGACTTCTACAAATTTACGTAGCATTTTATTCTCATTATTGAGCTGGAAAAAATCTACTGTATCCAATGAAACAGGAGTATTAAAAGCTACAATTGAGCCAAAAGCTGAAATGGGATCACCAGCCCATGCCATTGCTAAGGCATCTTTCTGGGATTCTGATTGAGCAAGACCACAGGCATTGGTATGTTTAACAACTGCAACGCCATGATTTTCAAGATCCTTCACGGCATCTACTGCGCCCTGGATATCAACCATATTATTAAAAGAGATCTCTTTTCCATGAAGAATTTCCATATCAAAGAAGGAGGCTTTACTGCTCATATCCTTTAACAGATAACCTTTCTGGTGGGAGTTCTCACCATATCTCAATACGCGTCCTTCACTGAAATGCATTCGCTTTGAAATAATTTCGGCATCTGCATCCATAGTTTCGGCTATCAAACTATCATAATCTGCAGTATGATTAAAGGCTTTTCTCATAAGCTCTTTTCTCATCTGATAATCTATCGCACCATCATTATCATCAAGTTGCTTTATGATAGCTTCGTAATCTGTTGGATCTGTTACAGTTGCTACAAATTGGAAGTTTTTTGCAGAGGCTCGAACCATGGTTGGTCCCCCAATATCGATATGTTCTATCAATGTTTCGAAATCTGCACCTGACTTTTTAACCTCAGCAAAGGGATAAAGGTTACAAACAACCAGATCGATTGGTTTTATCCCAAGTGCTTCCGCTTCGGTTTTATCGCGGTCCCTATGATATAACAATGCTGATTCAATGTTAAAAGAAATCGTTTTCATCCTACCACCAAAAGCTTCCGGGTTTCCCGTTACTAATGATATATCCGTGCATTTAATCCCGGCATCTTCTAATACTTTTTTGGTTCCACCTGTCGTTATTATTTCACAATCTATTTCCTGTAGTTTTCTACCTAAATCTACAATTCCATCCTTGTTGGAAACACTTAAAAGTGCGCGTTTAATTTTCATTTTTTTTATATCCTATGATTTATTTATCCAATTTACAACATAGAAAAACATCAACTCTTCAAGTGCATCATCAAAATGAGGATAGACTTCTTGAGCCGTCAGTTTATCTGCTTTTGCATAAGCTTCTTTAAGAATGGTTTCGAAGAGAGCCTGTTCATCTTCAACGTAATCGTGCTGGTACGGAATTTTCCCTATAACCTTATCTATATCAAGATCAATAGGTTGTTTACACTTTTCAGCAGGGATATGATACCAGTCACCAGATTTTAAATCAAACACATAATAAGGAAGAAAGAGATGCCCTTTTTCCACAATAAATTTGGTAACATTAATGATATAATCAATCTCATGACAGGATAAAGAATAATGAAGGTTGAAGCGTACCCATCCTGGCTTAAGACCAGAAAATTTATCTACCCCGACAATACATTGATAATAGCGCGATATTTTATCGGTGATATCCAGCAATCTATGTCCGTAAGGTCCAGCACAGGAACATCCAGCCCTGGTTTGGATGCCGAACAGATCATTGGCCAGCTTTGTTACAAATTTTGGATGAAGAATTCGATCCTGATGTTTGATGTTGAAAGGAATAATAGCAATCTTTCGTTCCTTATCGATAGGACCCAGCAATTGAATACCCTCAACTCCATCAAAAGCTTCGATGAGTTTGGTCATATAATATTCTTCAATCTCTTCAATTGTTTCTACAGTAATTTTAGCCTTCAGTTCCATAACAAGCGCGATTCTTAGAGCTTGAAGAATACCTGGAGTACCCGGTTTTTCACGTGTTTCGATATCCTCGGTAAATTTTTCACGATTGGGTGAAACAAAGTCAACTGTTCCACCAGCAGCAACAGTAGGCGACAGATCTTTTGGGTAGATATCTTCATTAAATATGAGAATCCCTGAAGTGCCCGGACCTCCCAGGAACTTATGAGGAGAGAAGAATATCGCATCGAAATAACTCTCTTCATCTTTGTTCATATTGATCTCGATATAGGGAGCACAAGCGGCAAAATCGAAACAGGCGATGGCATTGTGCTTATGCAGTATTCGTGCAACCTCGTAAACCTTGGTACGGATACCTGAGACATTGGATGCTGCCGAGAACGATCCAATCTTCGGTCTATTATCATGTTTAGGATCAGAAACCATCGCTTCCAGAGCTTCAAGATTTAAATAGCCATTGTCATTTAATGGAACCTCAACCACCTCACAGAGTGTTTTCCTCCACATAATCTCATTGGAATGATGCTCATAAGGTCCAACAAAGACGATTGGTTTTTTGTCGTGTATATAATTTCGTAATCTTTGATTACAAAAGCCACGATCAGGATAACGTTCAAGGCAACTATCAAGAAATGTATCAACACGTCTTTTTGTAGCTGGAGGCCAAAAAACACCCAGGATTTGCTGTAATTTTGCTATACCACCGGTAGAACCTGATTCGGTGAAGATTACCTTACCTTTCTCACCAGCATTTACACATTGTTTGATCCGCTTCTCTGCCTCATGCAACAGGGTCGCTGTTGTTTTTCCGGTGTA
>CAYYLA010000026.1:6531-16770 GCA_964441785.1 uncultured Candidatus Cloacimonadota bacterium
CTACCACTGGCAGTATAATCTGCATAAACTAATGGCTTCTCCCCAAAACAGGTTTTGAACATCATGTGCCTACCAATGATCTCATCCCGAAGCCAATCAAGATTCTTAATTTTACTCTCTACACCTTTACATTCGCTCATTAAATCCTCTCTAATTATCTACTATTTATATAATTAACGATATTCTCAAAGATCTTCAATCCTTCCCCCTTCTCTGAAACTTCAGGGTTGTCTCTTTTGATCCCAGTCCAATTTGGATTATTGTACAATGATAGATATGCTTCAGGATGCGGCATCAATCCAAAAATCTGACCAGTCTTATCTGTTAATGCACCACAATTAAGATCTGAACCATTGGGATTCAGCGGATAAAGATCAGTAATCTCGCCTTTGTCGTTGCAATAATGCATACAATCAAGTTTATTGGATACAACAGCTTCCTTAATCTTTTCATTACCAAGAATCAATTTCCCTTCTCCATGCCTGACAGGAAGACTTATTATATCTATTCCCTTAAGAAACGGTGTATTACATTGAGGATTTACCTTCATTCTACACCAGCGATCCTCGAATTTTGCTGAGTTATTTCGCGTCAGCGTTACTTCCTGATTGGTTAATCCTTCGCAATCAGGCAACAATCCCATCTTTACCAGAAACTGGAATCCATTACACACCCCCATAATAAATTTCCCAGCTTGGATAAAGGATTTTATCTCATCCAAAAAGACCTTTCCTGATGCTGTTTTTTTAAATTTCATTTTATTAGCTAAAACCTTGCCTGATCCAAGATCATCACCGAAGGAAAAACCACCGGGAAAATTCAAAATATCGAAGTTATGGATATTCACCTTACCCAGAAAAATATCATTGAGATGCACAATTGTCGATTCTGCTCCTGCCAATGTGTAAGCTGCAGCCATCTCCTCTTCGCAATTTATGCCAAAACCTGTTATTATTAATGCTTTTACCATTTTATCTCTCCAACCCATTATCCCAGGATTTTTCCAGTATCTCCATATCGATATCAATAAGATTCCTGTGCTCCTGCGATATCCTTAATTTACTGTCATCTGTAACCTTACCAAGATAGAAAGCCCTCTCACCCATTAATTGTTCAAACGCTTCCCGGTTCACCGGGTTGACAGTGATTACAAAACGTGAATGTGACTCGGAATAAAGGGCAACTATTTCAGGCTGCGCAATTCTATCCAAACTGATGTCTGCACCCATGTTCTGCTGGAATAAAATCTCTGTAACAGCTACAGCTAATCCCCCATCAGAAAGATCGTGGCACGACTCCAATAATCCCAAATCATTGGCTTCCATTACCTTAGTATACAGCTGACGTGCCGCTTCTTTGCGCACAACCGGAACATTGCATCCAAGCTGACCATGCAATTTATAGAGTTCCGAACCACCCAATTCATCAAAGGTCTCACCCAATTGGTAAATCAAATCACCGGCTTTTTTCACATTGGATGTAATAGTCTTTCGCACATCGTCAAGTTTTGCGGCAAAAGAATAGAGTATTGTTGGAGGAACCGAGATCTTGATATCCCCCGCTTTAAAATCATTTTTCATACTATCTTTTCCCGAAGTCATGGGGATATTGTAAAACGTGGACATATCGAAGAGCGCTTGATTCATCTGAACCAGTTTTGCCAATTTGATTTTTCCATCGGGATTAGTCTCTTCGTTATATACAGAATCAGGAACACAGAAGTTGTCATTTACTGTCCAGAATCTATTGGTTTCATCGTTGATATCCGGAAGTTTACCACCCACTGCAATTATCTGTCTGATACCTTCATCAAAAGCCCCAGCGCTCATTTCATAGGCATTGATATCACCAAATTTGGGACAAATCCCATTGGATACGGCAATTCCACTGAAATTCTGATGATTAAACCGCATAACAGCGGCATCCTGAGGAGCTTTACACTTATCACCCATCAGTGGTTTGATTATGGATTTACCCTTTACTTCATGATCGTACTGACGAATTACATTCTCGCGTGAGCAAATATTAAAACTACTCATAAGTTGATTCAAGGTTTCGTTATGATCCGTTATTGTCAGATCCGGTTTTGATAACTGAGGTTTTATCCATTCAGCTTTGAGGTATTTTTTAGGAACACCTTCATGGAGAAAGTCCATATCAAGCCAGGCAACTTTTTTATTATCATAGCGCACATCGATAAAACCGTCATCTGTAAAATTACCGATAAGAGATAATTCTACCTCACGTTCTTCTGCCAGAATTACCAAAGCCTGATATTTATCCTCTTCGATAACAAAAGTCATACGTTCCTGTGATTCGGAGATGAAAATCTCCCATGGTTTCAGGTTTGGATATTTCAGCGGAACTTTTTCCAGATGCACAATTGCACCCCCGCTGATTGTTGCTAACTCACCCACGGATGAAGACAAACCACCGGCCCCATTGTCGGTTGAACATTTGATTAAACCGGCTTCTGCTGCTTCTTTCATGAAATCGCCAACCAATTTCTGAGTTATAGGGCTTCCAATCTGAACCGCTGATTGGGGTGAATGTTCATCGATCTCTGCTGAGGAGAAGGTAGCACCATGGATACCATCCTTACCTACACGTCCTCCAACCATCACAATCAAATCACCTGCATCAATATTTTTTTCCCATGAATTAACACCGGCAAATTGATATGGCATCACACCACCAGTTCCGCAATAAACCAGTGGTTTCCCACTATAGCGCTCATCAAAGATTATCGACCCATTTATCGTTGGAACTCCCGATTTATTACCACCATCCTCTATTCCATGTCTAACACCATCAAAGATACGTCTTGGATGAAGCTGACCTGGTAATAATTCTTTATCATAGTTTGGAGGACCAAAACAGAGAACATTGGTATTGAACAACAGCTTTCCGCCGCCAATTCCTGTTCCAAGTGGATCACGATTATTACCGAGGATACCGGTAATAGCTCCACCATAAGGATCTATAGCCGACGGCGAATTATGCGTCTCCACCTTCCAGACAAATACCGATTCATCATCAATTTTAACTACTCCTGCATTATCTGTGAAGATTTTTAACAACCAGTTATTATCATTGGCTATCAAACGCTCACGCACTATCTCGGTGGATTTTCTGATATAGGTTTTAAACAGTGAATCAATTGTCTCAGTCTCACCGGTTTCATGATTAATATACTCAATCTCCGCACTGAACTCTTTATGTTTGCAATGTTCACTCCAGGTTTGAGCAAGCACCTCCAGTTCACAGTCTGTTGGTTCAACAGTCAAACCGGCCTTTTGTCTTGCTTTTTGATTGCTTTCATCAGCAAAATAGCTTTTAATCGCTTTCATCTCTTCCAGATTCAATGACAGAATTCGCTCTTTGGATATCTGCATTAATGTTTCATCATCAACATCAAGATTGATTACCTCCATTGCACCAATTGCCGGCATGCGAACCTCTGGAAGATAATCCACAACACCTGTAAACTCACCATATTCAATATGATTAACCAGTTTGTTTGCTAACAGACGCTCTCCAATCTCTTTTAATTGATTGTTAGACAATACCTTTTCAAACAAATAGATATCCTGACTGAAGATATGCTGACGATGCGTATCAAGTTCAAGATCGAGAATATCAATCAACGTTTTTTGAGCCGAGATCCCTTCATCATCGGTAACACCGGGCAATTTTGCAACCAGGATATAGGTTTTGTAGTTTGGGTTCTGATACAAGTTGTTGATATAAACATCATTAATTATTGTATCAGCTAATCCGTTGTTGGCAAAATACTCTATCTGTTCATCCTGTAGCTTGTACATAACGGTATAGATTTTGCCGGATTTCACTCTACCCGGATCTATCCCGAGAAAATCCTTAGCCTGTTTGTTTACTTTTTCACCTAATACATCTTTGATTCCATCTTTCAGAACCAACTGAATTTGATTTTTCACAATTTCCTCTATATAATTTTATTTTAATAACATTAATTTAGCATTGCTTTCCAGCTCACCATTGGTCATGCGAATCAGATAAAGCCCTGACCCTACAGGTTTTTCATTGATATCTAACCCATTCCATTCTACCGTTTGTTCTCCGGTTTCTATAACTTCATCAACCAGATCTAAGATCTTTTGACCTCTCACATTATAGATTGCCAAATGTGTAACTGCATCAGCGTTTTTAACATGATAAGCGATTGTTGTTCCCATACCGCGACTGGATCCTGATGGATTAAATGGATTTGGGTAAACATTGCAAATCCCGGCAGTGATTTCTGGAATCTCCTCATCATTACTTCCGGTAAAGCTGTAATTTAACGTTAACGTCATAAAACCGGATTCATCGCTGTAGAAGCCTTCCAAATATTCGACATCATAACCTTGAACCCAATATGATACATTATTTGTACTATTTTGCGGAACATCAATCTCAGTAATACCTTGATTATTGGTAATTCCTGAAAATATTCCTATATTCACCAGCATATTTTCTATTGGTTCACCATTTTGATCCAAAGCGGTTACCTCAATATTATTCCAGTTCTCAATACCTTCAAGATAGAACATTTCTATCTCTGCAACACCTATATCACGGCTCCAGACATGCACTTCATCAAGAGCTCCATCAATTGTATTTTGATTCTCAGTTCCCATCTGAAATCCATTCCACGCTTCTGGAGCGGTAACACCTTCTCGTTCCCCTATCAGATAACCATTCCTGAAGAATCGTGCCTGACCCTCATTGTAGGTATAGAAGAAGTAATTCCACTCGTTTAAATATAGCTTGTCGCTTAATGTATTGGGAGTAAACCGGGTTGAGACATCTGTTCCAACATAGATTGTACCATCAGTAGTTGAGTGGAAATTGAATCCATTCCAACCTTGAGGAGCACGTATCTGTTGATTCCAATTAAAGTGTGAAACCGGTTTTAACCACCAGCTAACCGAAAAAGCATCTACAGATTCAGGGAAAAGACCATCTACGGTCACATATTCACCTACTTCATCAAAAATTGCACATTGACCATTTGCACCGGTATCGAAGGTTAAATCACCTGTTACTGTGCTTGAGAACCCATTATCGGAAAGATCAACCACATTATTTTCAAATGGGATATAGAGTTCCAGATTTGTAACAAAGGAATAACCATATTGATACTGAAGCTCAATAATTTCCGATACACCAGTTGTATAGATGGCTTGTACACCTGCTGTGTGTAATCCAGGTGTATCCGGTAGTACATATTCCTGTTCAATATCCACACCCATCAGTTCACCATCATAATAGATCTGAAAATTCTGCAGATCACGCTCCTGGTAATCCAAGTCCCAGGTGAAAAGATAATTGATCACAGCCAATCCCATGGGAGCAGTCAATTTTTCTTCCAGTTCTACATTTAAATCTAGATCATCAAGTATGGTAAACTCAGGGGTTTCGTAATCCTCATAATTTGGTAAGGAAACCTGTAAGATATACTGTCCCTTCCGCAAATCTTCAAAGGTAACGGTATTACTAGTTTCAATAATGTCACTATAGTTATAGATTGAATTTGTACACTCCTGATTCGTCAGTGTTACCAATGTTCCGGTTACAGCATCGCCACTGTTTGCGGTTACAATAATCGTCACATCAGCTGTCATATGGCAGTCAACTGGTTCAGATAATACCGGTTGCGAATGATTATCCAAACTATATTGAGCAACCACAGCATAGCGATAGACGCCAGCAGGATAATACATCCAACCTTGATCAACCCATTGATTTTCTGTAACATTATCAGCTACTAATGTCCAATCTTCCACATCCATCTCTTCCCCAAATGAGCCAAGATAGATATTGTAACCTGTAAGCTCTCGCTGATCACCATTCTCAATTATCGTTGATGCCGGCTCATTCCAGGAGATAGTTGCTGTTTCTTCTGTAGCTACAACCGCTAAATTGCTAATAGCCAAGGCTGTTTCCAATACATTGAAATCAGACGTAATCGTCTCATTTTGTCCAACCATAACACCATAATTAAAACCAAGGCAATATCCATCAGCTTCGCACATTACCGTATAGGTGTTTGGATAGACCTCAAGGCTATAGGAACCATCGGCATCAGTTGTGGTTTCGTAAACACCCACCCTAATAACAGCATCAGTAATTGGTGTATCATTAGAGATATCCCAGGCGGTACCATTAATCGTTCCGTTACTTCCTGAGCCATCATAGGCATAGAGAGCAGCAGAACCTTTTATATATTGTGGATTCCCCACATGTGAATCATTATTTATTACAGCATACCAACTTCCCTGATCCGGTGGTGTAACATCAAAGGAAGACAATGCACTGTCAATGTTATACAGCACATTAAATCCCTCGAAAGGTGCATCCTGAATAGCTGCATAGTAGTGTATCAAATCTGTCATGAAAAAATTAACATCACCGCCAGCTATGGGCTCGTAAAACATCTCATCATCAAGATCATTGAATACAATCCCACCATAGAGTAGCTGATCATTAACCTCAAAATCCACAACCAGCTTAAAATCATCCTCGCTATCAACAGGAACATCAATCTCGGTTACAGGTAGCTCCGGCATATAATCGGGAGCCTGCAATTCAAATTCATACTCCATACCATCCTCGGCTAATTCAACCGTAGTAAGATAACCGGGATAATCTCCAAGCGCACTTGTCATCTGGGCATAATAATGCCTACCCTCTCCAACCTCAAATGTATATTTTCCTTCATTATCGGTAAAACCCACAAAATCAGACTTAATTGTATTATCGTAATAAACACCCTGAACTATGCGTGCACCATCTACAGGATTACCATCGATATCCTTTACATAAACCGTGATCCAGGCTGTTCCTTCCGAATATCTGTCGGTTACAGGCGTTATCAAACCATCACTTCGGATTTCAAAGACTGTTCCATACTGCTTACCCCAGCCATTTTCATATAATAAGGGGTAGTTAACATCATTACCATCCCAATGTATCCAACCTTCATCCCAGAACTCATTCCAGGTATGATCACCAGAAATAGTTAAAATGCTTGTACAGGGTATCAAAGCCAATCTGGCAATCGCACCCCGCATATCAGCATGCTCTCCACAACGACCAATATGTTTGGTGTATATTCTCACAGGTTGGTGTGGTCGTTCTGTATTGGATGTAAACTGCATACTTTGACTAAGCCAGGTTGTTAGAGCTCCCATTGCTGTGTCCACAGCTAAATCAGTCCCATTCCACACAATTTCACAATCCTGCAGATAGTCTCTCAGTTTTGGATAACCGGGATCGTTGTAATTATAGAGAAAATCACGCCAGAACTCGCCCATTTCTGGATCTACAATATTGTTTTGATGGGTATTGTTGCTTTCAATAATATCTTTATCAATATAGGATGGGATTTCGTCAGTAATTTTTGGATGTACGATATACATATAATAGATATCTCTGGGAACCTCTACTTCATATAAATCACCATCAGTATTGGATTTCCAATATCTGGTGGTGGAATAATAATTGTCATCGGTTTCCGGTGAACCATAATCTACAACCTCCACATAGGATAAATCCATATCATGCTCATAAATCAACCATGCATTCTGTTGAAAGAGCTCTGCTGTAGCGTAATCGGATTCAAGATATGTTTTCGATGAATAGGCAATGGAAAAAGCTATCTCATCAACATAGGGATGATTCGCCTGTAGGATTACATCAGCCCATAAATCCTGATTATCAGGATCCATGCTCATCAAGGTTGTAGCAAGACGTTCATGCATCCATAAAGGAGCATAATCCAAAGCTTGGCTGGCCAAATTTGTTAATGAATCATCAATAAGATTTATGGTATTATTCATACCATTATATTCGATAGCAAAATTATCCGAAGCTGCCAGATAGTTGCTGAAATTGAGCGAATCAACTAATACCCACTCATCTCGGACAAATTCTGTTCTGCTTTCAGTAGATTCCGGCCTCTTCTTAATGCCACTGAATGATTGTGCCGAACCAACCACATTATCATTGGTTACAACAGGTATATTCGATGTTAATCCACTGTCTCTACTAACACTCCACAATAAAGATGATACAAAAAATACAAGAATTAAGATACTGCTCCAACGTCTCATTAAATCCCCTTTTAATAATCAACTAAATCTCTGCGCTATATTCTAATACCCCTGCGTTACATCCTTTGCTATGAATAATAATCGTTTGCTGAGCAATTGTAACACCTGCTTTTTTTGCCTTGTAAGCAAGACCCAAATCATTAGAATTTATCATCTCAACAGCTTTATCAGCCAGAGCTTCATCTAAGATTATGGCCATTCCATTACCCATATTCCAGATTCGATATGCCTGCTCTTCTTTGACATCGCCAAGTTCCTGAACCTTTTTTACAAAATCTGCAGGAGGAAAAATGTTATCCAATTTTGCACCTAATTTATTATCTTTCAATGCTCTGGCTATATTGTCAGCCAAACCCCCACCGGTTATATGCGCTATACCCGATGGGATTATCCCATTTTCTATCAAATGATTTACAGCTTTACAGTAAACAATAGAAGGTGTCAGTAATTTCTCACCCCAGGTTATTTTTTCATCATAGGATGCATTATGCCATTCTTCGCCGAATGTATTCTCCATAATACGTCGAACCAGTGAATATCCATTACTTCTAAAACCCCGGCTCTGCAATAGAACAATAACATCACCCTCTTTGATATCACGACCATCGATGGGATTTTTAAGTATATCAGGTAGATAACCGATAGCAGTCGAACACCAGTTGAAATGCATGCCATCACCATAACCGTTCATACGGTTGCCAAGCTCAGCTATTTCTCCTCCGGTTATAACCACATCTGCTTCACTGCAGGCATTATACAAGCCAGACATCAAAGCGTCGATTACATCATAATCAAGATAATCCAGATCAATTATATTGGATATACTGGTTGGTTCAAAACCATTGGCAACCAGATCATCAACAACCATTGCCAACAGGTCATATCCAAGGGTGTCATATATCCTTGTACGCTCAGCAAGCTCTATCTTCGTTCCGATCCCATCAGAAGATATACCAATCCTGCTGTCATTAAATTGAATAACATTAGAGAAAGAACCATCAGTTGCCTCTATGGGCGCTCCCGGTCTACCATCCCTTAATGCAAAAGTTTTCTTTGCCCATTTATAAGCATTTTTGGAACATTTGTTCCCTAAATCTATATCTACGCCACTCTGCTTTTTCATGCAGATCTCCTTATTAATGATTTCTATTCTTCGTTGTATTCCTGCTGTTCGGAAGAATCTGTTGCCCTTATGATATCATGCGCCTTCCCCTCTCTGATAGATAAAGCAGAAACTAATTCTAACTGTGCATTGTCATGAAAATCCTTGATATTGTTTACTCCACAGGTAGACATAGAGGATTTTATTTTGGATAACGTCTCTTCCAGGTTATCCTTCAGACGTCCGGCATATTCTACCAATCCTTCTACACCTTCAACAAATTTGGACTGATTATATCGTTTCTCCTTCCATTCCCTTGCTCTGGCAGAACCTTCGCCCCAATAGGGTTTCATCACTCGGTTGTTTACAACGATTTTTTCAGTAGGTGACTCTTCCATTCTGGCAAAATAACGTCCCATCATCACATAATCGGCACCCAAAGCAAGAGCAATCGTGATATCTTTGGTACTGGTAACACCACCATCGGCAACGATTGGTATATATTTTCCGGTTTCTTGATAATAGAGATCCCGTTCGGCTGCAACATCAATTACTGTGGTTGCCAAACCACGTCCTGTACCTTTCTGTTCCTGGGTTATGCAGATAGATCCGCCACCCATTCCAACCTTAACAGCCCTGGCACCAGCGTCCACCAGATAACGAAATCCTTCGCGGGTTATGATGTTTCCACCAATAATGGGAATATGGGGATAGGTTTTGTTTATCCACTCTATTGTTTCTCCCTGATAGGTGGTATAACCATCAGATGAATCCACGGCAATAACATCAACCCCTGCAGCAACTAATGCCGCAACACGCTCTTTATAATCATGGGTGTTTACAGAGGCTACAGCCAATAATTGTTTCTTCTCATCATGTACTTCAAGAGGATAATCATCCTGATCCAATATATCTTTCCGGAATACCATGGAAAGCAGTTTTCCTGCACTATCCAATATTGGAAGAACCGATTTATGACTCTCTAATAATACCTGATTAGCC
>CAYYLA010000027.1:0-4068 GCA_964441785.1 uncultured Candidatus Cloacimonadota bacterium
ACTGCCGGGACAAGCGGTATATCGTGGACCTTTCCATCTCTCCGGCTGTGCCGCCAGGCAAAAGAGAAATTTGGCGAAATCGAGGTTGGAAAATTCCCCTACTCAGCTAATGGCAAATCATTAGGAATGGGTAATAATTTTGGTTTTGCAAAAGTTATAGCTCGTGCTGATAATCATCAAATAATCGGGATGCATATAATCGGGCCACAGGCAACTGAATTAATCGCTCAGGGAGCAATCCTTATCGGAACAAATAGCGATACTGAAAAAGTGAAGGAGATTGTATTTGCCCATCCTACTCTATCTGAAATTGTGATGGAGGCAATTGAAGACCTGGAGTCTCTGGCAGTACATAAATTATAAATTATGAGTCGACTGAGAAAACCCGAATGGTTGAAGTCGCAAAAACTAGGTGCGAAAAAAACCAGACTTTTAACAAAATATTTGCGGGAATATAACCTGCATACCGTGTGTGAGAGTGCGCGCTGTCCTAATCGGGGTGAATGTTTCGAGCGGGGGACAGCTACATTCATGATTCTGGGTGAGGTGTGTACGAGGAATTGCAGATTCTGTGCTGTAGAAAAAGGGCGATTACCTGCGAATCCAGATCCCAAAGAACCCGGAGCAATTGCAGAATTATGCAAAAAACTAAAGTTGAAACATGTCGTAATTACAACAGTAACCCGTGATGATTTACCTGATGGTGGAGCTTTTCAATTTGTTAAGGTAATTGAAGAACTTCGCCGGGTTTGTGGAGATGGTGTTACAATTGAGGTGTTAATATCGGATTTACAGGGCAATATGGAGCATGTAAAGCAGATTATTGATGCAGGCCCTGATGTGTTGAACCATAATGTCGAGACTATCCCGAGATTATATGAGGAAGTCAGACCCAGTGCTGATTTTGAGCGATCATTAGCTATTCTAAAAGAAGGAAAATTGCATGATCCCAAGATTTTAACCAAAAGTGGTTTAATGGTAGGACTGGGTGAAACAGAAGAAGAGGTTATATCATTGTTAAGAGAATTACGGAATGCTGATGTGGATATTGTAACCATTGGGCAATACCT
The DNA here is from genome assembly GCA_964441785.1 of uncultured Candidatus Cloacimonadota bacterium. Taxonomy (GTDB): domain Bacteria; phylum Cloacimonadota; class Cloacimonadia; order Cloacimonadales; family TCS61; genus CAYYLA01. The sequence continues at coordinate 1,071 of CAYYLA010000027.1, forward strand.
TGCTCCATCTGGAGATCATTATCCCGTTAGAGAATACGTTCATCCCGACGTATTTGATCGTTACCGCCGGGAGGGAGAAGACATGGGATTCAAGCTTATTGAATCAGGCCCCCTTGTCCGTAGTTCTTACCATGCTGAAAAAGCAAGAGATATTTTAAAGAAAGGGGATTAATATGCAAATTACAACAACTGCTCGTCACTTTGATCTGACAAATGCGATCAGAGATCATGTAGAAGATTCAGCTTCCAAGCTGAATAAGTATTTTGACCACATTCTCAATGCTCACTTTATCTTATCAATTGAGAATAATCGAAGTAAGGCTGAGATGGTTCTTAACATTCCCAAGAACAATTTTATGAGTGAAGCAACAGCAACTGATATGTATATTGCTATCGATGATGCTGTTGATAAAATGGAAAACCAGATTAAGAAGATTAAGGATAAATGGGCGGATCATCAAAAGAGAAGTCTCAAAGAATCAGCTCACTTTGTCTATGCTAACTTAATCGAAAAGGGTCAGAAAAGAAAAACTGTAAAAACAAAACGTATCCTGGCAGAAGTGATGAATGTCCATGATGCGATTGATAAATTTGATGATATCAAAGAATCATACTTTATTTTCAAGAACGAAGAAACAGACAAGATAAATGTGCTGGTTCGTAAAGACGAAGAGCACTACAAACTGATAGAAGCTTAATTACAAAATTGGTCATTGCCCCGCATTGCGGGGCAATGATGCAATTTCTCGGGGTAGAAACTAATGAAAAGTCTTTCTGTAAAAGAATTTTTTAATACTAAAAAGGATGATTTCTCGTTTTCGGTTCTAACAAATCCAAAAACCTTAGATAATGTTATCTCCAGTAAATATATAAATCGGCCCGGTTTAGCTTTGTCTGGCTATTTCGAACGATTTTCTGCATCACGTATCCAGATTTTGGGAGAAACCGAAATCAGTTATCTTCAGACTATGAACGATGAGGTTTTGTATGATAGATTGAAGGAGATGTTCGTCTTTGAAATCCCCTGCTTTATTATAACCAAGGGTCTATCTGTACCAGAGCAGATGATTTATCTTGCAAATGAGATGAATATTGCAATACTAAGCTCCCGGATATTAACAGACAAACTATATCATGCTCTCAGGAAATTCTTGGAAGGACATTTTGCAGAGACAAAAGCTATCCATGGAAATTTGATTGATGTCTTCGGGGTAGGAATACTACTTACTGGACGTAGTGGTATTGGTAAAAGCGAATGTGCCCTGGACCTGGTTGAGCGTGGACATAGACTTATAACGGATGATGTTGTAAAAATAATTCTAAGTGATGACGTTCTGACAGGTACATCAACCAATGATTACGGTCATTTTATGGAGATCAGAGGTGTTGGTCTCATTGATATAGAGAAGATGTTTGGAATTCAGGCTGTGCGGCTGCAGAAACGAATAGATGTCCAGATAGAGTTAATGCCCTGGCAGGATAATCTCGATTATGAACGAATCGGTTTAACAGATAATTTTGTGGATATAATGGGAATAAAAATTCCAATAATATATCTACCTGTTTCGCCTGGAAAAAATGTTTCTGTGATAATGGAAGTTGTTGCAATGAATTATATTTTGAAAACCTTCGGATACGATGCGGCCAAAGTTTTTACTCAGCGACTACAAGAGGATTTGCAACGCAAGTCAAAACTTAAAAAATCTTTAAATGATGATAAAGAATAAAAGAAGGGTTAATGATCAGGAAAACGATTACCATAACAAATAAATTAGGTATGCATGCAAGACCGGCGACTTTAATTGTTAAGGCTGCCAGTAAATTTCGATCTGAGTTTAAAATTAGAAAAGATAATGTAGAGATAAATGGGAAAAGTATAATGGGTTTAATGACTCTTGCAGCCGAATATGAATCAACATTAGATCTTATAGCAAATGGAGTTGACGAAGAGTACTTAATAAATGAAATAGTTGAACTATTTGCGTCGAAATTTGGAGAAGAATGAAAGTATACACCGGGATCGGAATATCAGAAGGAATTGCTATAGGTCCTGCCAGATTATTGGATCGTCAAAAACTGCAGGTAGAGAAAAAAAGAATTACTAATGAAGAGGTAGAGTCGGAATTAACCCGATTTGAGAAGCATCTTAATCTTGTTCAAGATGAACTGGAAGCACTTATCCAGGATTTCTCTTATTCCGAAGATAATAAGCAAATTCTTAATACTCACAAAATGATATTGCAGGATCCCGAATTAGCTAATGGTGTAAAAAAATTAATTATCCAGGATTTGTTTAGCCTCGAAGAAGCCATAAATCAACATTTTACAACTGTTGTGAGTGTTTTTGATAATATGCAGAATGAATATTTTGCTGAACGTTCGTCTGATTTTGAGGATGTGGCTTATAAACTTCTAAGTCACATTATGAACAAAAAAGATAGTTCGTTGAACAATCTTACTGAGAATGCCATTGTATTATCCAAAAATATAGCTCCTTCGTTGGTAACTAAGGCTTTTGCTAAGGGAATTTCTGGCATCTGTACCGAATTGGGCAGCAAAAATTCCCATAGTGCAATTATCGCACGATCACTGAATCTGCCTTATGGTGTACGTTTTCAGAATATCCTGGAATTAGTTGAGAATGATCAGCAATTGATTTTGGATGGGAAAAATGGTAAACTGATTGTTGATCCTGATGATAAAACAATGGCTGAATATTGTCTGCTAAAAGACGAGGAAATAGCTCACAGACAGGAACTTGAATTGCTGATAGATAAAAAGACAATTACTAAGGATGGATATGCAATAAATCTGATGGGTAATATTGAGATTCCAGAAGAGGTTGATCGTTTAAAAAAATTACATAGTGATGGGATCGGGTTGTTCAGAACGGAATTTCTTTTTATGGGTGAAGATGAATTGCCTGATGAGGAGAAACAATACAAAATCTACAGAAATACTGCCGAAGCGATTAACCCAAGTCCATTAATCATTAGAT
>CAYYLA010000027.1:4143-7702 GCA_964441785.1 uncultured Candidatus Cloacimonadota bacterium
GAACATGAAGTTAATCCAAATCTTGGATGCCGTGGAATCAGGATCTCTCTGGAACATATTCCAATCTTTAAGAAGCAGATACGGGCTATTCTCAGAGCTGGTGTTTTTGGTAATATCAAAGTGATGTTCCCAATGATTTCTACTTATGGTGAAATCGTCCGAATAAAAAAAATTATTGAAGAATGTAAGGATGAGTTAAAGCAGAGTACGATTCCCTATTGTGATGATATTAAAATTGGTGCAATGATTGAAATTCCCTCTGCTGCCATAACCTCGGACTGTATTGCCGAGGAGTGTGACTTTCTTAGTATTGGAACAAATGACCTGGTTCAATATACCTTGGCAGTAGACAGGGATAATCAGTCTGTAGAAAAATATTATTTACCCTATCATCCTTCCATTATTAAATTAATCAAACTTACAGTAGATAATGCCCATGCCAAGGGGATTAAAGTCGCTGTTTGTGGTGAAATGGCTTCGCAAGAAGCTTTTACCGCTTTACTTATTGGACTGGGTGTCGATGAATTAAGCGTTAGTCCAGGCCTTTTACTAAATATTAAAAAAAGAATTCGTGAGATAGACTTTTCATTTGCCAAATCATTAGCAACTGAAATTCTGTCCAAAAAGTCATATATAGAAGTAGCAAAATTATTAAAACCGTGAGGAATTATGGAGAAAACGTTAGATAATATTAAAATTGTTGAGCAGTTTGATACCCAAGACATGTATCATAGAATTATTCATATGCCGGAACAGGCTTTTATGGCATACAACGAGACATCTCTGGAGATACCGGAAGAATTCGAAGTGCTGGATAAATCAAAAATTGATAAGCTTGTAATCTGTGGAATGGGTGGATCTGCTATTTCTGGAGATATTGCAAAAGCAGCTTTTGGGAAATACTTGCCTATCGAAGTAGTTAAGGATTATCAAATCCCTCTTGTTGATGAAAATACATTGGTAATTACTATGAGTTATTCTGGTAATACAATTGAAACTTTGACCTGTCTTAAACAGGCTTTGGACGCAACCAGATATGTGGCTGCTGTAACATCGGGAGGTGAGGTAGAAAAGCTGATTAAGGGCAAACATCCTTATATGAAATTGCCTGCAGGCAATCCTCCACGTAGTGCTATAGCATGGTTGTTTGTTGGATTAACCCGTATGCTTGAACTTTACAAGATAGTTCCAAGTCAGGCAGAAGTGATCAAGAAAGTTATTGCAAATTTAATTAAGAAAGCCGGAGCTTTATGCTTTGATTGTCCCCAGGATGAGAATCTGGCAAAACATGCTGCCACATCAATTATGGGTAAAATACCAATAATTTACACATCTGATCCGCGATTAGCTCCATTGGCTTATCGCTGGAAATGTCAATTTAATGAAAATAGTAAACAACCTGCATTTTCCAATACATTTCCAGAGATGAATCACAATGAAATTGTAGGTTGGGAAGATGTAGAAACCAGTAATAACTTTATGCCAATTTTCTTGAAACGTTTTAAAGAAAAAGATGTTTATGCAAATCGTATTGCTGCTTTTAAAGATCTTCTTGATAAAAAACAGGTTAAGTATCTAGAGTTTTTCATGGAAGGCGATTCTGAGAGAGAAGAGATGTTCTCACTTATCTATCTCGGTGATATGATCAGCTATTACCTGGCTCTGTTAAAATCTGTTGATCCAACTGAGATTGAATATATTGATTATTTGAAAAAAAATATATAAGAAGGTAAAAATGTTAACAGGAAAATATCTATTTACTTCCGAGTCTGTTACAGAAGGGCATCCTGATAAGATTGCTGATCAGATTTCAGATGCTATTCTTGATAGAATCCTGGAAAAAGATTCCGAAGCCCGGGTAGCTTGCGAGACTTTTGTGACAACTGGTCTTGCTTTTGTCGGTGGTGAGATATCTACTGAATGCTATGTAGATATCCCCAGAATTGTTAGAGATACACTTAAAAAAATTGGCTATGATAATGCTGATTACGGTATTGATTATCGAACCGGCTCCGTCATAACCTCGATCGATAAGCAGTCACCCGATATTGCAATGGGTGTTGATAAATATGAAGATCATGAGCAGGGAGCAGGTGATCAGGGTATGATGTTCGGATATGCTTGTGATGAAACTGAAGAACTTATGCCTATGCCTATCTCACTCTCTCATAAACTGGCAATGAAATTAGCTGAGTTAAGAAAAAATAAGACGTTATCCTATCTGCGACCTGATGGAAAAACACAGGTTACGGTAGAATATGATAACAAAGTTCCAAAACGCGTTGATGCTGTTGTTGTCTCTACTCAACATGATCCTGATGTTACATTGGAACAGATTAGAGCAGATGTGATTGAACAGATTATCAAACCAATTATTCCAATAAATCTGCTGGATCAGGATACAAAATTCTATGTGAATCCTACGGGCCGCTTTGTGCTGGGTGGTCCACATGCCGATACTGGGTTGACAGGACGAAAAATCATTGTCGATACCTATGGTGGAAAAGGGAGTCATGGAGGTGGTGCTTTCTCTGGGAAGGATCCATCCAAAGTTGATAGAAGTGCATCCTATATGGCTCGTTATATAGCTAAGAATATTGTAGCAGCTGGATTAGCTAAAGAGTGTGAGGTTCAACTTGCCTATGCAATTGGGGTTGCTGAGCCCGTGTCTGTAATGGTTCGTACATTCGGAACAGGTACATTGGAAGATGGCTTGCTTAATAAAATAACCAGAGATGTTTTCCCCTTAACACCCGAAGGAATTATCAAACATCTTAAACTGAAACGACCGATCTATTCAAAAACTGCTGCATATGGTCATTTTGGAAGAGAACTCGATGAATTCACCTGGGAGAAAACAGATATGGTGGAACAATTAAAGAAATTATCGAAATAATAAGTACTTAAAGTATTAACGCCTTTGCGATTATTTATTGATTGCAGAGGCGTTTTTTTTATCCAAGAAAAAAAAATAATTTGACAACCAAGAAAAGAGAAAGGAAAAATAGTTCAGGTTGTCAGACAAGTGGACAATCAGATGTTAGGAGGATATGATGAAGCCGCTTAAGAAGCAGAGATTGTCGGATATGGTTGTGGATTCCATTAAAAAAATGATTAAGGATCGTAATCTTAAAGCTGGTGATAAATTGCCTTCTGAACATGAGATGATGAAAGATTTGCAGGTTAGCAGGTCTTCTATTCGAGAAGCTGTTAGAATCCTTGAAGTTACCGGTGTTCTCTCTGTAAAACAGGGCAAGGGCATTTTTGTCGCTGATAAGACCCTGGAAGAATTTTTCGGGATGAATAAATGGCTAGAGGAAAACAGGGATTCATTATTCGAACATTTTGAGATCCGATTGATGATAGAACCACATGTCTGTGAATTAGCAGCGAAGAAATGTGACAGTAAGATGTTTGAATTGATGACGCAGACATTTGATGGCTTTTTAGATTGTTACGAAAGAAATGATATGCAGGGGATGATCAAATTTGATGCAAAGATGCATCATTTGATTGCAAAATGTACAAAGAACAGAACACTTGAGATCATCATGAAAAC
>CAYYLA010000027.1:7757-16655 GCA_964441785.1 uncultured Candidatus Cloacimonadota bacterium
GAGGGTTGGATTACAAGTTTACATACACCGGGAAGAGTTGAAAGTACAATTAAAGAGCACAGGGCTGTTCTAGATGCTATAGGCAAAGGTGATAGTGTAGCGGCGGGTGAGGCTATGAAGGTTCATCTGAGTAATGCCTTAAATGATATCAAAGAATATTACAGGAAACATCCCGAAGAAAAATGATTGGAGGAGATATGAATAAAATAACTACATTGGTTGAGAATAGTCCGGGAGAACATTTGTCATTGATTTCAGAGCATGGATTATCCTTTCTAATCGAGACAAAAGAAGCATCAATACTTTTTGATTTGGGGCAGAGTGATGCTTTTATTAGTAATGCCGAATTATTAAATTGTGATCTCAGCAAGGTAAAACACATTGTAATAAGCCATGGTCATTATGATCATTCTGGTGGGTTAAAATCATATATCGAGAAATTCGGAGTGGATTTCACATTATGGGTAAGTGAGGATTTATTTGTGCCAAAATATGGATATAATGGCAAGGCATATGAATTTCTGGGCAACAATTTTACTCTTGATTATCTGCAGGAAAAAGGTGTAAAGATCCAATATGTAAAAGAGGATGTAACAGAGATTTTACCAAATTTATTTATAGTAACCAATTTTGGAAAATATAACGATTTTGAGCAGCTAAACAGTCGATTCAATATAGAGAAAGATGGAGATATGATTGTTGATGATTTCCATGATGAAGTGATGCTTGTATTAAAGGGTAAACTAGGTCTTGTAAATATTGTTGGATGTTCACATCCTGGAATATTGAACATGTTAGAAACAGTTAGATCAAATTTCTCAGAGGACTTTTATGCAATCCTGGGAGGGACACATCTTGTAGAGGCAAATGATGAGAGATTAGCTATAAGCATGAAGGAATTTAAGAAGTATAATTTTTCCAAAATGGGTGTATCACATTGTACGGGTGCAAAAGGGATGGAAATGTTGAAGGAATTAGAGCACTCTTATTATCATAACAGGACAGGAAGTATACTCATAACAGAGTAATATAAATATAACAAGGGGGGTAGAATGGTTAGTGGATTTGGATTATTTGCCGTAATAATCTTCGCCGTAGTTGCCATGATAGTTTTGATATCAAAATTTAAATGGCATCCATTTATTGTACTATTATTGGCAGCTTATTTTGTAGGGTTGGTAGCAGGTTTACCAGTAGAGAAGACGATTGATACTATCAAAAAAGGATTTGGTGGCATTCTTGGGAACATCGGTATTGTAATTATTGCCGGAACCATTATTGGTACAATTTTGGAGAAGACAGGAGCAGCTTTAACGATGGCCAACACGATTTTGAATCTTGTTGGAAAGAAAAAAGCGGCTTTAACGATGAGCTTAACAGGATTTGTTACCAGTATCCCGGTATTTTGTGATTCAGGTTTTGTAATTCTTTCGCCGATTAACAGGGCATTAGCAGAGAAATCAAAGATATCATTAGCTGTTATGGCAACAGCTCTCAGTTCAGGGCTTTACGCGACGCATTGTCTTGTTCCTCCAACACCGGGACCAATCATCATGGCAGACACATTAAAAGCAGATCTTGGATTGGTGATAATGACAGGATTAGCAGTGTCTATACCTGTTATGATTGCTGGTTATATCTATGCAGTGAAAGTAGCTGGAAAGAATTATATCCCTGCAAATCCGGAGATTTCGCTGGAAGAATTATTATCAAAGTATGGTAAATTACCAAGTGCGTTAAGATCATTTGCGCCTATCGTATTACCGATTATTTTGATTGCTTTTAAATCAATAGCTGATTTTCCATCAGCACCTTTTGGTGAAGGTTTTGCTAAATCATTTTTCGATTTTATTGGTAATCCGGTAACAGCATTAATTATGGGTATTGGATTAGCTTTAACGCTAATACCGAAGCAGGAAAAAGGTGTAAGCAACAAATGGATTGGAGAAGGCATAAAGCATTCAGCATCCATTCTTGCAATTACTGGAGCAGGTGGAGCATTGGGACTCATCCTTAGGGAGCTTCCTCTTGCCGACACATTGAGCAATAGTTTATTACAGCACAATATTGGTCTCTTCTTACCTTTCATAATAGCAATGGTACTTAAGACAGCGATGGGAGCATCAACAGTAGCAATGATTATTACATCTGCCATGGTAGCACCATTGATGACTCAGATGGGGATGACTTCTGATATGGCAAGAGTTCTGGTTGTATTGGCAATTGGAGCAGGATCAATGACAGTATCACATGCAAATGATAGTTATTTCTGGGTTGTTTCACAATTCTCTGATATGGATACATCAACAGCGTATAAATGTCAGACAGGTGTAACCTTAGTACAGGGTATAGTTTCGATAGTAATTATTCAGATAATTGCTTTAATTTTCTTATAGGATGTAGTTATGATTTTAGACGGATATTATCGTAAAATGGCCGAATCTTATATAAGAAAAGGCAGACCGGATAAGGCATTGAATACGTTGAAAAAAATCACAAAAGATGATTATCGTGTAAAGTATTTAGAGGGAGCATCATATTTTGAAATATTGGAATTAGATGCAGCTGTAACATCGTTAACGCAGTCTATGGACCAGAATCCTTCTGCTCAGACAGCACGAATTCTTGCTGAGATTATGGTAATCAGAAATCAATGGGATGATGCTGGTGATTTATTGAAACCATACAAGAATAATCAGAATACCTTTGATCTTGTAAGGGTAATTGAATCAAATAAAACTGAGCGCAGTAATTATCGAAAGTATATAAAACTGGCTACCGGTGCTATGTATCTGCTTCGAAAAAAGAGTTATATGAAGAGTATAGAATTATTAGCAAAAGCAATAAACTATACAGAGAATAAGAATAAGATCAAGAAGCAGATCGGTGCGATATATCTGAATAATCTTAAGGGAAATGAAGAAGCAATGAATTTTTTAAAGGATCAGGGGCTGATTACCAGCCCTTGATTTTATTGTAAAAGGTAGAACATGAATTTAAAAGAAATAGCAGCAGAGATCTATCTTCAAAGTATTGATGGTGTATTACCCGAGAAAGCAGTAAAGGAAGAGTTGGAAAAAATCAATTTTGAGGGTAATGTATATGTCGTAGCTATTGGCAAGGCAGCATGGAGAATGGCAAAAGCCGCTGTCGATTATATGCCGGATAGAGTAAAAAAAGGTATTGTTGTAACTAAGTATGACCATTCACAGGGTGAAATACCCAAGTGTATAATCAGGGAAGCAGGACATCCGATTCCAGATGAAAACAGTATAGAAGCCACAAAAGATGTTCTTAAAATGACAAGTGGTCTTTCCAGAAAAGATAATATCCTGTTTCTGGTTTCCGGTGGTGGTTCTGCATTATTCGAAGAATTATTACCAGGTGTCGAGTTATCAGATTTGATCCGATTAACAGATCAATTATTGCGTTGTGGTGCGAATATTGTCGAGATCAATACGATCAGAAAACACCTTTCCTGTGTAAAAGGTGGACGATTTGCTGAATGGGTATTCCCGGCAAAAATTGAAACACTGGTGTTATCAGATGTATTAGGTGACAGGCTTGATTCAATAGCTTCGGGGCCTGCATATCCCGATAGCACAACGTCTGAGGATGCCATTGCAATTATCAATAAATATGGTTTAACAGTAAAACCATCTTTGATGAAAATCTTACAACGTGAAACTCCAAAGCAGCTAACAAATGTTAATTCAAGGATCATCGGAAGTGTATCCAAGCTCACAGACAAAGCGGCTAGAGTTAGTAAAGATCATGGTTTTGAACCATTGATTTTAACTACAACTCTGGAAGCAGAAGCATCTTCGGCAGGTGAGACTTTGGCTGCAATTGTGCGTGAAGTAAAAAGGAGTGGTAATCCTGTCAAACCACCCTGTGCTATCATAATGGGTGGTGAAACGATTGTAAATGTTACCGGTGATGGAAAAGGCGGTAGAAATCAGGAATTTGCGTTAGCATCAGCGGGAATCATTGATGGTTTAGATGATGTAGTGATTGCTGCGGTTGGATCTGACGGTACTGATGGCCCTACCGATGCAGCTGGTGGTATTGTTGATGGAAGTACTGTAACAGAGCTGAAAAATTGTAATATAAAGATCAAAGATATTTTAAATTTCAACGATTCCTATTATGCGTTAAAGGAGATTAAATCGTTGATAATTACTGGTCCTACCGGTACTAATGTAAATGATCTCTATTTTGCACTTATAGCTAAATAGAAGGTTCTCAAACCTGGCCGTAAAAATATAATTTCATAACATTTTGCAAAGGGGCAGAACGTTAGTTTTTAATGAACTATATTTCTAGGTCTGAGAACCCTTTTTTAATCTATTTCAATAACAAACATTTTTTGTTTGATACAATTTTTCCGTCAAGTTTCATTGTTATGTAATATATCCCTGATGCAACTGAAGTATTATTGTTGTTGGTTCCATCCCAGATAAACTCATAAGATCCTTTATCAATATATTTATCAACGATGGTTTTAGTCTCTTGACCTCTAATATTGTAAATGATAAGTTCAAGGTTCGAAGGCTCAGAAATAGAAAGACTGATGCTTGTTTCTGGATTGAAAGGATTTGGGTAAACTGCAAGAGCTTCGATTTCAGGAAGCTGATCATCTTCAGTAAACGTAAGACCTTCATAACGATATAAACTGGCAGAGGTGTCTTCTGTATACAATAGATAATTCTGGTCGGCTATTTCTACAATATCCAAATCTGCACAGTTTGACCAGTTACCGAAGGTATCCAATTTGAATAGATGATTGTGTTGAAGATCGCGCATGTCGTAGATGTGGCAAAACTCATAATCGCGCCATTGGGCATCAGTAATAAACAATGTTTTTCCGTCATAGTCGTAGGCAATTTCACCGCCAAAGGAGAAATAACCATTATATAAGACATAGGAATCATTGTTCATCCGTTTCAATATTTGAAATTTATCAGAACCATTATCACTACCTAAAAATATGAATTCTTCAACAAAAATGGCTGTATCGTAGTATCCTATATTGTTGGAAAAAAGAGTGTTGAAAGTCATCTCGTTTTCCGACCAGATATCATCGACTATTGCAATCTGTTCTGAACCCAGGATAATTGCGGTATTTCCCATAAAATATACCTCCTCAGAGGTTGATCCAACATAGTTGTCGATATTTACACCAGACTCAAAAACAAGTTGATTATCCTGGAGACGAACACGTTGAAATCGATTATGAAATCCTCTGAAGAATATGTTATTACCAGCAGGATAAAGCATGGGATGATCAATATCATAGGGTTGTTGGAAAACTATATTCAAGGTCATATCATCCTCAACATTGATAACTATAACCTGTTTTCCTATATCTTGGATAAAACAATATGCTGTAATAGTATTGTTAAAGATATGACTGGATCCAAAGATGAAATCATCAAAGTAATTAGTGATATAGACTGGGTTGTAGGGATTGGATATATCCCAGTGGCAGATACCATTATTCTCGGTTACAATAAACAGTTCTGTACCAATAATATGGGAGGCAAGAATATTGCCGGATTCCTCTTTACTACAGATTTCATACAGCTGATCATCTATTACTCTATTTTTTGAAAATCCACCAAATATTTCAAAGAAATAGTAATCATCACCAAGAACATCAATATTTGCAATGTATTCGTCATGTTGAGAGTTGTGAATCAATTGAATATCACCGGAATCTAGAATCTCGTAAATAAAGAAGCCCTTTCCAATATTGTTATAAAGGTAATTGTCCTGAACTCTGTAATTATAGCCTACGATTTCACTTTGCGATAATAATTCCCAGTTTTGCATGTCGGAAACATTATAAACAGATACATTGTATTGAATTCCTTCTTTCACAACCAGGGTTGAATCATTAACGAAATGAGCCATTTGGAAGGGATAATAAGATGGGATTATCTGATTGGAGAAGTGGATGATAGAATCAGGGTTAGATACATCATACAGGTTCAGTTCTCCCTCTTTTAAACCGTAAAATATATTTTCATGTAACTGCCTGAGAACACTATTTTCTTCAGGTGATTCTATTGTTCTGATTAATTCAAATGGTTCATTTTGATAGATATCTACCTCCAGTAATCCAGGTTGGATATGGTTATTTGTGAAGATATAATTATCATAAATATAAAAGTACTTCGCATAGTTGGTAAATTCCAGTTGATCAGTAATAACGGGATTTGATAAATCACTCAAATCGATTCTATAAATACACTCATATAACGAGCTTGATACATAAAATATATCCTCAATATGATCAATATTCTCCAACATACCCTGTAGCGGTAAATCGAGGAGTAGGTCGTAAGAATCATTCCGTTCCGCATAAACCTGCAAACTTCGTGTATTCAAGAGATAAACTCTATCATTGTAGACTATAAGGGGATTAGATTGACCTATGAAATGCTCTGTTTCGTTAAACTCCGAGATTTTTGAGATATCAAAAGAATAAAGTGATAACCAACACATACTACCCATAATTAGTAAGAAAATAATCTTGCGCATGACGCCTCCTCAAAGGAATAAACATGATTAACGATTTCGGGCATTTTCGATATTTCTCTCAATAAGATTATAGAAAATTTAATTTAAAACAAATATCTGTCAAGAATAAACTTAATTACAAATTAATGTCTTGACATGTATTTATCTTACAGATACTAAGGGACTTGATTAATTCATGAATTATGCAATTTCTGGAGGGAAGATGAAAAAGGTTACTCTAATTTTGCTATTAATCTTAATTGTAAACATATTATATTGCACTGAAACCTTACAAAGAGATCAAGATCCAGCACCGGAGTATTTCTTTGTAGCTAATGGAAATGGAGAGAGCGCGACCTTTTTAAGGACTTCCTGGTGGGATTATAATCCCTTTGGTTATAATGGACATGCCTTAAATTTACAACCAGAATTTACATCACCAATGGGTTGGTTAGCAGGTGGTATATATCTTTCATATCATTGTTCCGATTTTAATAGTCATTATGAAAGAGAGGTTTGGTATAGCTATCTAAATCAAGATCATACATTGAGTGTAACAGCACCCTTAACTGAATCTGCAGAGTTTGCAGGATATGCAAACAACTCAATTGATCAATTCTCAGCAGATCCATTTTTTGTATGGCATAGTAAATCAGAGGAAGATGAGATATATGATTGCAAGATGGCTTATGATAAATTTCACATTCTTGGGATTCCCGGTGATTTATCTACTCCTGTTACATTTATTGATAATCCAACTATTGGACAAGAGATGACAGGTCATGATGATGATGAGTTTATTTGGCCAATTGTAAAAGTTGGGAGCTCTCCGGATGATGATCAACGTAGAATTCATATCTATGCTAACAATCATAAATATCCTAATTCAAAAATGAATACGATTTATGGGTATGTAGATGTCAGTATAGATGATTTATCTGATGAAAATCCTTTGAATTGGACATTCCAAACATTTCCTGCTTGGGATAATCAACAATATAGCAGTTTGCATAAAGTAAAAAAAGATATGCTTGTTGATGATAATTTTGTTTTCTTTTTTGGTAGTTATGGTGATACTCTGTTTTGTTATGTAAGTGAAGATTTTGGTGAAACCTTTACAGAATACACTGAAGAGTGGCTATTTGAAGTTGATAATCCTCTTCAACAAGATGGTGAAACTTACCAATTCTATAATGAAGATGGTGTGACTCCGGCAGAGTTAGTGATGCAATTGGTTAAATTGGGATCACATTTTAATGGTGTATATTGCAAGAGTGAACACAAAATCCTATGGATGACACTAACATCCTTAAACACTGTTGAAAAGAGAGAAAACGGTTATATATTGGGAGATTATTGCTATCCTAAAATATTCAGTTTTGATTTGGATACTCATTCCTTTGATTTCTATGACATGGATATTCAGGATCTTGATCCCGGAGATGATAATCCTGCAACCCCATGGGATTTAGATGAGGATGGATTAGTAGACAACTTTAATGAAGATGGATCAGTTAAAATTCCATTAAGCGTATGCAGTTACTACATTGAAGAATCAAGTCTCTACAATTCATATTATCATTTTACAGACTTTAAGATGTCTAATTATGATAATTGGATAGTAGCAACATGGTTTGATTCAAAGAAATATCATAACTATTTGAAGAATGACGATAGCTATGATTTGTGGGAAGAACAGCATGAAATTGCTGTCTCTATCTCAGACGATAGTGGAGAAACATGGTCTGAACCAAGATATATTAACTCTAATTCTGCTGATAACATAGTAGATGAAGAACAACATTTAGATGGTAATTATGCTCCTGAATTAGATGGTATGAATCCAGTTTATATAACATTGGGTGATAGATTGGAACCCATTTCCTGTGAGCCTGGGAATTACCATGCAAAGTTGCATTTAGCTTTCTATGATGACCCAACTTATGGAGCAGCTGTTTTGCAAACAACGAGTATTCCTATGGAAGAAGGAGAACTTTATTATACTTGTTTCGATATCGAATTTCAAGAACCAGTAAATGGCCTAGATAGTGATGAAAATGAACTACCATTTGCAAGAGATAGATTAACAAACATCTACCCAAATCCTTTCAACTTGTCAAAATCTGATCGCAAATCAGTTTCTACAATTAGCTTCTCATTGATTGAAGATTCTAATGTAACAATCGATGTTTTCAATTGTAAAGGTCAACGAGTCAGAACTGTTGTTGATGAATTTTACTCTTCAGGTTCACATTCAATTCAATGGGATGGAAAGGATGATAGTTCAAGAGATGTTGGATCGGGAGTTTATTTCTATCGGTTGAAATCAAAGAATGGGGAAGATGTGAAGAAGATGGTGGTTTTGAAATAAAT